>JBMYUM010000050.1:0-14910 GCA_049605375.1 Phycisphaerae bacterium
CCTGCTCAACGCTTGATGACTGCCCGGCCGGGGCTCAGAGTTGCGAAGAAGGTTTCTGTGTTTGCACACTTGAAACCAAGTTGGAACTGCTAATCGCCGACAGCGGAAATGATGATCCGAATTGCTTCGAAGCCGACGCACCGGTGACGGTTGAGGTAAACATGGGGGCTGGTTCGGAATGTGTCACCGGCGGTCAATTCCTGGTTCAGTATGATCCCACTTGTCTTCGATTCGTCGGATGGCAGACGGGTGAGTTCTTCCCCGTTACCGTGTTCAACGAAGTTGACGAAGCGAACGGTGAGATCTTCGGTGCCGTTGGTATCGTGCCGGGAACGCAATGCACGCAGGGACCTGAACAGCTTGCCTTGCTCAGCTTCGAGAAGCTGGATATTTGCGGCGAGTGCGGTTTGGCGTTTGCAAGCAATAACCCGCAGAACACGATCCTGTCGAATGCGGACGGTAACTCGGTGCCGCTGGATTTGAATGACAGCAAGCAGATTCGCTTGTCGGGTGACATCACACTCCATGCGCCGGAGGGCATCCTGGAGGCAAACCCGGATTGTGATTCGGCGGTTGCGACTGTCACATGGGACGCTCTTTCGGTTGACGATAGCTGCGATGGACCGGGCTCGGTCACGCTGGACTGCCAGGTCGACAGCACGAGCGGTGTCGACCTGAGCTCGTTGGCTGAAACGGGCGGCGTGTTCCCGCAGGGAATGCACACGTTTGTCTGCACAGCCACCAACCTCTGCGGTGTGAGTGAATCACGCACCTGGGTTGTCCAGGTCAGCGATGAGCACGACCTGTCCGTTGAAGTTCAACTGCAGCCGACCATCGTCGGTAGCCCGATTGACCGCTGCATCTGCTTCGATTTCTACAGCGACTGCGTACAGGCGCCGACCCAGTGGTGCGAAACGCTCACCTTCGGCGGTGCCTTTAATTTCACCGGAAAGTCTACGGGTGATTTCAAGGTTCCGAAGGGTCAGTACGCGTGCGTGACTGCGAAGGATCCGCTCCACACGTTGCGCAGCGTTTCCAGTATCGACTGTGTCGACAACACCCTCGTCGCTGAGTTCAAGGGCGATCCGGTCTTCGATGGCAACTGGCTTGTCGGTGGTAACCTCGATTGCTGGAAGGCTGACGGAAACGGTGATTCGGTCGACATTCTCGACTTCGGTATGTTCGTCAGTCAGTACCTGGACAGCCTCGACCCGAATTCGCCTTGCGGCACCAATGGTCCGCATAGCGATCTCAATGGTGATGGGATCGTCGATAGTGCTGACTTCGTCTATATCTCGCAGAACTTCCTCGATACCAGCAAGAATGCCTGCTGTGAGACGGGCACCACGGCTGTTGCTGAGGAGCCCGTTGTGACGATCACCGTCAAGGAAATCCTGCGACGTGACCTGGACGACATTATTGTCGCCGACCTCAACAATGACTACGTGATTGATGCCTCTGATATGGCTATCTTCATGTCGGGTGAGATGCCGCAACGGAGCATCAAGCGACGCGCTACGCTGGGTAATCGCAGCGGTCGTAGCCGCTAGTCGGCGGATAGCATCGAATAGGTTGGCAAGTTTGCAAGGGGCCCGGTTCGGCATTCGCCGTACCGGGTCTTTCTTATTTGGGCCTTTCTTGTTTGGGTCTTTCTCGTTTGGGCCTTTCCTATTTGCCTTTCGCGTGCGCCACTGATGATTGTGACGTTGTGCATGCGATGACATCTGCCGGTCGTTTAAGGGTTGGCAGCCGAGACGGTGCAGTCGAGATCGTGCAGTCGAGATCGTGCAGTCGAGATCGTGCAGTCGAGATGACGCAATAGGAATGGTATCGCTACGAGGGATCGGCTGCCGCAAGTAAACTACGGGCTTGTTTCCATGTTCAGGAACCAGCGTTCGGCACGCGCGTAGTGGTCTCGCTGCTCAGTGAGTCGAGCGAATGTGGTCGAGCGCCCGTGTGTTTGCTCACAAAGCGTCATCGCTTGTGATGTGATGGCGATTGCTTCATCGAACTCGCTGCGGCTGGCGTGGAACGCCGCAAGCAATTCCAGTCGCCGAACCGGACTGATACCCGTCAGGTCTTGATGAAGTTGGGGCTCAATCAGACTTGATGCGCGCTGTTCATTTCGTAAGGTTTCATCCCCAGTCAACACCAGGAGCGATGCCAACTCGAATTTGATTGCCCAGGATTGCGGTGAACGCCGAAGCGCTTCGGTCAGCGTTTCCATGGCACGACTGGTATCTCCCCGATTTGCGTACATCTGGGCGAGCCTTGTGTATGCCGGCTCAAACGATGGATCAACTCCCAAGGATGACTGCAGCTGATCGATCGCGTCGTCCGGGCGGCCCGCAGAAGCAAGCAGCCCCGACCAGTAGTATGGCCAAGCCGGATTGACTGGATCCAGTGCGATCAGTTTCTCGTAATAGTCATCAGCCGCTTCGTATTGACCAATCGCACCGTTCGCGCTGGCAAGTCCAAACAGAACTGACCGGTCTTGTCGTCCTAGATGAGTGTCAATCTCCCGGCATACTTGGTAGTGGTGAATGCTGGTATCGAATTCCTCAATGGCATAGCTGCAACGTGCTTTTGCGAAGTGGGCGGTGCGATTGCCTGGTAGTGTTTTGAGAGCGGCGTCGGCGTGTTGGCACGCGAGGTCATGAGCTCCTTCCTGATTCAATAGAGAGGCCATATTGGCATTGGCAATGCCAGTGCTCGTCCCTCTCTCCAGCACGGCGGCCCAGAGCGTTTTTGAGCTCTCCCAGATCGCTACCTGTTGGCGGGTTGCAAGAACCAGGATAATCGCGAGTGCCAGACCGCCCGTGAGTGTTCCGGATCTTCTGTTCGCCAGTTGGGGGGGATCGGCGGGCCCGGAGAGTCGCGACATGACCAATCCGGACAAGAGTACGGCGAACGGCATGCAGGAGAAGTAGCTGTAGCGGTCGGCGACGAGCTGCGGTCCACTCTGTACGAGTCCGATTGTCGGCGCGACAAGAATTACGTAGCAAAACCATGCCATCGAAACCGCCGGGTACTTCAGGCGGTAACGATAAGCGAGGAAGGTCATTGTCGAAACGACGATGAAGCCGACGATGTTCGGCCAGTCGAAGATGGACGCTTGAGGGTCCTGTTCATAGAGAGGGGACAAGGGCCAGGGAATGAGCGTCTTGAAAGGGTAGAACGCGAGACCTTGGAAGGCCTGGGCGATTCGCAGGGCAAGCGGATGGTCTTCCAGCGACCACATTGCGCCGGCTTCCCGTTGAGCTTTCGCTGCGAGCACCGCTGAGCCAATCGCGAGTAGCAGGTAGGGCACTTTCTCCATTAACAGAGATCGGTACCGTTGAACCCGAGATTCACCCTGCTGAGCAGCGAATCGTCGCAACGGATAGGCATCAAGTGCCAGCAGGATGGCTGGAAGCACCATGCCTGATGCCTTGCTGAGCAGGCTTGCCACAAATGTGCAAAGAGATATCACGAGCCACCCGGTTCGTCGGGTGCCGTCCGCGGGGCGTACGTAGTGCAGGTAGAACGCGGTGGATAGAACAAGCAGGAAACCGGCCAGGACATCGCGGCGTTCGGTGACCCACGCTACAGATTCGACACGAAGAGGGTGGATCGCAAAGAAGGCCGCACCACAAAACGCGGCAACCGACTGGTTGTCTGTAGTGGATTCCGTCGATGCCGACGCTTCAGGCGAGTTTATTTGACGCGGTCGGATAAGCTGAAGTGTCACGACGTACAGCGCGATCGCGGTGAGGATATGAAGGACCAGATTGGTAAGGTGAAAGCCGGCTGGATTCAGTCCCCAGAGGGCATGGTCGACAGACCATGAAAGCCATGTGAACGGTTGGTAGTGGCCGCCGTGAGTCGTGGTAAACATCCACGCAAGGGATTCGGACGACCAGCCTTGGTAGGCGGTGTTATCGATCAGGTTCTGCTGGTCATCCCAATTGACGAAATCATGATGGCGAACCTCGGCGAAGGCAGCCAACGTAAGGACTGTCAGGATCAGGATAGCGAGGCGGTGTGACACGACGCCTTCATCCGTTTGACGGCGATCGTGGTGGATCGCTGTTTTCGTGTGTTTCAGATGGTGATCTGCTACGGGTTACTGGATGGCGAGACCATGTCCTCGTAGGTTGGCTCGCGACCGTCGCCGGCAGCCAGTCCGGTTTCCACGGGCAAATCAGGCAGCGCGTCTTTCTGCCACCCTTCGCCGCGCACGATCAGGCATTGGAAGAACCCTTGAACGGCCGGGTCTTTGAAGACCTGTTCCGTCCGGAAGTGGTTAAAGAAGCCGTCGGAATCGACCGTGTCGAATTCAACAATGGTTTGCGGCTCAGCATGGCCGTCCACGAAGGAGCGATTGAAGGTCCATTCCCGGCAGTGCCAGCCCTTGATGCTCTTGGTCGGTCCGGGATCGATACCGCCTCCGCCGCATTCGGCCGGCTCGTTGCGGCAAGCCCACGCCCACCGACCGATGTTCTCTTCGAATAGAAGCGTCTTACCGGGGTTGGGCACGCGCGTGACGGGTCGAAGGAAGGGAGAGTTCGAATACATCAAGCTGTCTTGCTTGCTGACGAAAAATGTATTGGCGGCGTAGCTGGTGCCGAAATGGTCATAAGAAGATCGTTCGGTGTTAGCGATCCAGTCCCGCTCATGAGCGCCGCGCGGCGGTCCGTCATCACCCGGGCAAGAGTAGACATCCAGTTCCAGTCGCGTGTCGTCGCCTGCGCCATTGCGATCGAACATGGGGCGAAGGTTATCCTTGAAGCCGCCTGGGAACATGAGGATGTTCATGGGACGGGTGCTGGGGCCAAACCCCGCTTGTGTGCCGTAGCGGCTGGACAAAAATGCGAATTCGCCACTGTCCGGTCCTTCTGTCCAACCAGGGCGGCCAACGCCGGCCTTTCCACCCCATTCATATGCACCAATGTAGGAGGGCGCGCTGGCGAATTGCTGGGAGAAGAGTTCGTGTACGGGAATGGCGAAACCGCTGGAATCATCTGCCTCGTAAACGAGGCCGGTCGTCGTGATTGCCTTGATGTGGGCCAGGCAGGCCGTCTTTTTCGATTCGCAGCGTGCCGCTGAAAGCGAGGGAATGAGAATCGAGATCAGCAGTCCGAGAATTGCGATCACGACCAGGAGCTCGATCAGAGTAAACGCTGTGAGTTTGGGTTGCTGCCTCATGAAAACAATCGCCTTTAAAACAACTCTATCGCGGTCCATACCGTCGGTCGGGGCCCCTACGCCCAGCATGCATGAATTATCGGAGCGGTTGCGGTGAATCGCCCATTCATTTCACAGCTACCATGAGCTGTTGAGGTAGGCAGAATGGGGTTGTTGGCTCCCCCCAAGACACCCGCCAGCCTACTAAAGCCTTACCATGGCGGAGTGTCAAGTTGCATCTGGCACTACTTCGGCAGATAAAATGCGGCCCAAAGCCAAAAAAGGGCGGTTTCGCGCCAATCTACGCGATACTATATAGGGTGGTCGAAACGGAAGCGGTTGAATGCGTGGGACCTACGTATGGCATGTCAACTGACAGAGCAGGAACTGTGGAGCGGTATTGATCGGGGTGCGGCTGAGACCAAGGCGCACATCGAGACTTGCCAAACCTGTCGCCAGCGGGCGGAAGCGCTCGAGGATGGGATGGCTGCCGTTTCGTCCACGTTTCAGCCTGATGAGCCACCACTTCCTGAGCATATCGGTCCCTACCGCATTCTTCGCCGTCTCGGTGAGGGCGGGATGGGCATCGTCTATGAAGGTGAACAGCCGACACCGAAACGATCGGTGGCTATCAAGGTTCTACGTGGCGGCGGGTACGACAAGTTTCGCGTTCGCCTGTTCCAAAGGGAAGCGCAGACCCTGGCCAGGCTTCGGCATCCAGCCATTGGTGCGGTCTATCAAGCCGGGCGGACCGACGACGGTCGTGATTATTTCGCCATGGAGCTGGTGCGTGGCATGCCGCTGACGCGGTACGTGGAAGAGAAGCGTATCTCACTTCGTGGGCGGCTGGAGTTGTTCTGCCGCATCTGTCACGCGATCCATTATGCCCATCAGCGCGGGGTCATTCACCGCGATTTGAAGCCCAGCAATATTCTCGTCGACGGCGACGGTCAGCCCAAGATTCTCGACTTTGGACTCGCTCGCATCACCGACCCCGACGCCGGTCTCACGCGGACGGCGACGGAGGTCGGAAAGATCATGGGGACATTACCGTATATGAGCCCTGAGGAAGTGCGTGGCGATCCTGATGGGGCGGATGTGCGTTGTGATGTTTACTCTTTGGGGGTCGTGTTCTTTGAGCTCCTTTCAGGCGAACTGCCATACAACGTGAGCCGTACGCGTCTTCCCGAGGCCGTACGCGTGATTTGTGAAGAGACGCCGCGTTCGTTGGGTAGCTATGGTCGGATTTTTCGAGGCGATCTTGAGACCATTGCGTCCAAGGCGATGGAGAAGGACCGTGGACGGCGATACCAGGGGCCGGATGACTTTGCCGAAGACGTTCAACGTTATCTGTCGAATCAGCCGATCAGAGCTCGCCGTGCTGGCGTGATTTACCGTGGCAGCAAACTGCTGATACGCCATCGGGTATTCTTCGTAGGTCTTGCGGTTGTGTTAGGGGTGGTGACAAGTTCTGCGTTCTGGATTCGCTCGTTGGAGCAGGGCGTGCAAACCACCATGCAGTCGAATCAAGATCTGCATGAGCTGGCGATGGCGAAGTTGCACATGCGTCTGGCGACGAGCAATCGTCGGTCCGGGCAATTGGATCAGGCTGAACCGTCGTATCGCCACGCGATCATCACGTTTCAACGGCACGGACGTCTTGACGAGTATCATGAAGCTGTCGACGCGCTGGCTTCCGTATTGATTGAGCGTCGCGGTGACGATCCGAATGACCTTGATGCTTGCGAGACGCTGGTGGTGGATGCGTTGGAGTGGATGGATCGAATGGAGGTTGAAAACCCCCTGTTGCCTGAGTTGAACACTTATCACATTGCCCTTCTGAACCATCTCCTCGTTCTATACGGACCTGAGCTGCTGGATGCGCCTGATCGGTTGCCTGTGATTCAGCGAGAGCTCACGGCACGGAAGGCCAGAATGCTTGGTGATCAGACACCTCGCGCATGACGATGCTGCGGCGGCAATTCGTGATGAAAGTCGTGATGCCATGGGGTAGAATGGGGAGCGATGGCTTTCGGGGTCTTCCCGAGGTGCTGGTGCTGCGTTAAGAATCAGGATGCGTCATGAGTTCAACGATTACACCCGAGCCCGTATCACCGTCACGGGATGATATGACTGCGACGTTGGTCATGGAGTTGCGCGCGGGAAAGGCACGTGCGGGCGAGCTCTTGGATACGCTTTATCGAGGGCTGCTCTACCGATTCTGTTGGGGATACCTTCGTCACGCCACCGAAACGGAAGATGCCGTGCAGGACATCTGTTACAAAGTGTTGTCTGCGCGAGAAGTTCCTGAGGCGTTTCGTCCGTGGATCTATCGTGTGGCACGGAATCACTGTTTGAACTTGATTCGCGGACGCAAGCGGCGCAAAGATGGCGACGTGCTGCCGGACGAGTCCGTTCTGGGCGCTGCGCTCACCGGGCAACTGACACGTCTTGCACGCAAAGAGGCGAATGAGGAATTGGTTGCCATGGTGTCGACGTTACCGGAGGCGTACCAGGAAGTGCTGCGCTTACGATACGTTGAAGAGTTACCGCGATCAGAGATTGCCACCATTCTGGAACTTTCCGAATCGGTGGTGAAGTCGCGCTTGTTCGAAGGCCTCAAGAAGTTGCGCGCGGGACACGGCAACGCGTCATGACGTTCCGATTTGCATTCAAACGGCACGTTATCTGCGCATGTGTGTTGTGATTTTTTGAAATTTTTTGCTCCCTTCCGTTCTGCCATTTCTTTCGTTGTCATTCATGCACGTACGCTTTGGTGTGACGTCGTTCGTTGCAACGACCCATGTCTTGAAATCGCGGTTTTCAGTGCGTGAGCCGGTTTTTTTGATAAGTGCTACCTGGCATTGCGTTGTTGGTGCAAATCGTTGGCATGGCCGTGACGGACGAACTGTTCTGCAGCGATGCGACCGATATTTGCATTGTCGTGAAGGTTCATATCTCAAGCACCCGAAAATCGCGACCGATCTAAGCCTCGTCGGGATGTTAGAGAATTTTGAGCCTTTTTTGTTTTTTTTGGAGAGAGTTAGCCATGCCTACCAATACTTCAACTCGCGGTGGTTCGCGAGGTCGCAGTGGCAAGTCGGGTGGCACGACGTCGGTACCGCGCTCGTACAAGAACGTGAACCAGTCGTTCCAGTGCAAGATTGATTCATTCAAGACTCTGTATCAGCAGACTGTCGGTTCGGCTCGCTTCCCGCGTCCGTCAACCTCGACGCTGAACACGTTCGCGAACTGGATCAACAAGGGTGCTGTCATTCAGACGTGCACCAGCGCACAGCTTGCACGTTGGGCACGCGCCAACGACTGCAACTGGAACAGCAGCAATCCGACCACGTCGGCTTGCAAGAACGTTCTGACCAAGAAGTTTGGCAAGTCGCCGATCAAGGCTTGCGCCCGCACCAAGACGGGTAACTTCATGGTCGCAACGTCACCGACCTGGAAGGGCAAGACCTTCAAGTTCCCGGCCAACTAAGGCTGGAAACACGCGTATTGAGGCGATGCTCATCACGGGCGTCGCCTTTTTTTTTGTTCTGCACTTTCCTGGCACCGGGCTCGCCCGTTTTCCGCTGACTCCGCATTCTTCACACCAGCCTCCTTGCCTTGTTCGTCGGCTGATCTTGCTATAACGTGATCGCATGAAAGTGGTCATGGAGTTTGAAGGCGTGATTGTCGATGATGCCGCGTCGTGCTACGCAGCACACTCGCTTGCCGCCGAGCGTGTCGGGTGGGCACGGCTTGATCAACAGAGCTTTTGGCGCCTGCTGCGAACGCAGGGGCAGGAAGCCGTTTTCCTGCGTGGCGCGAAACCCCTGAAGCTAAAGGAATACCGGGAGGTCTTTGACGGGTGTTTGCGCGATCCCGCCGTTCGTTCCCGGTTGGTTCGTGATGACATGCTCAACGAGTTGATGCGACGCGTACGGCGCGTGGCCGACTGTCGAGTCGTTTCCCTCTTGCAGGCGGACGATGTGGCTCGAAACACCATGGCTGAGGCGATGCCTGATGACGCGTCAGAGATTGTGACGATGAGCCCCATTCCCGGACTGCGTCAGAGTCAGTTGAACGACTTGGCGGATGGTGACCGGCAACGGGTGCTTGTCGCGACCGCCGATGCATTGATCCGCGCCGGAGGGGCGGCTGAGTTCATCACGGTGGGTCTTTCGGGTGGTCGCTGCGGTCGCAAACGCCTGGAGCAGGCGGGGGCCTCTGTGATTTTTCGCGATCTTGAAGACTTCGCTGATTGTCTGGCGGGCGGCGGGAAAGAGCTACTCGAAGCCGGATTGTTGCCGTTCACGGCGGGGGAGTAACCGAATGGCTGATTTCACACCGCATCAGAAGAAGATCGTCGATCGATACTACGAAAACCGTGACCAGATCATGCTCGCCAAGCTCCAGGAGATTGTGACGGAGCTGTATCTGGCTGATTCAGATACGAAACGAAAGCGTTTGTGGGATCGTGCTGGAAAGGCGATGAAATCGCTGGGCATCAAGGAGGCGGCGATCGAACACGTTCTTGGCAAGCAGGATCCGGAAGTGCTTGCGCGCCACATCCGTGAATGGACGCGAAAACCCCCATCGTAGGCCTGCAAATCCGTTCTTCGACCGATAAATTGAGCTTCTCGTAAATAACTTGGCTTTTCGTGCGAATTCCCGTTTGAGCTGCCCGGGCTGTGACGGTTTCGACTGACCGCCGCCGCGGAGCCTCCTTGCGGTTTTTTGTATCTGCGGGAACTGGGTGACTCAGTAAGATGGAAGTCATTCGAAGATTCGTCAGGGAGTGAATCATGTTCGGCCAACTGTTTTCGGCCCGATTAAAGGCTGCAGAAAAAGCGCTGCGTGACGGTCGGCTTGATGAAGCCTACCGCCTCGCATCCAGTGCTGATCTGCAGTCGCACAAAAGAGGGCAGGCGGTGCTCGAGCAGCTCGCCAAACCACTGTTCGACCGCGCCCGTGAGCACTTCCACGCGGATCGATTCGACGAAGCCTTGCAGGATCTCAAGCATGCCCGGTTAGCGGGTGTCATGCTCGATGAGATCGAAGAGCTTGAAGGCCATATCCGAACGGTGGCCGATGAAACGCTCCGCAAGGAAGCGAGCCGTCAGCAGCAACTGCAAACCGCGCGTGAACGAATCGAACGTGGTTCGCTCGCGGCCGGACGGGAAATCCTGGAAAACGTCTCCGCCGGCGGGAGCGACGCCGAAGCACTTCGCAAAGAGGTGAATGATCGGGCTGGCGACGTGGCACGATTGGTTTCGCAGGCCGAGAGTCTGGTGACGCAGCAAAACTGGTCGGAAGCTGCGCAACGGGTTTTGCGTGCGAAGCAGCTGGTGTCCCATGATGAGAATATCTCCCGACTGGAAAATACGATCGTCCTTGCGGTGTTGGCGGCTGCGCGGCAGTCATTTGTTGACGGTCATCTGAAACAAGCCCGTCATCAATATGCAAGCATCCGGCAACTGGGCGAGGGAATGCCTGAGAAGCAGGAGACGAAAGAGATGCTGCGCATCAGTGTTTCAGCGGCTGAAGCCGTTTCTCGGCATGACTTCGCAGAAACGGCGCTACTCATTCGGCAGCTGATGCGGTACGAGGCTTCCTGTTCATGGTTGCAGGGCGCGTTGGCACAGTGTGAATCGGCTGAAGATTCCGTGTCCGATCTTCGTGCCGGCCCCCTTGGGCTGTCTCAGAAGTCGGAGGGCGAGGTTCCTTTTGCCAAGCCGATTGCGGAAGATCGAAAGCCGTCACCAGGTTCCCTGGACGACACCGTCTTTTCGCCTTCGGGTAAGGCGTTGGGCTTGGACGATACCGTGGCTATTCCGGGTCGTGCTGATGAGGCAGGCCTGCCGGAAAAGATGCTGCTGCTGGTGGATGGCGGCGGTAGTTTTCTGTTGGTTCGACGCAGTCAGGTTTCCGTGGGCCGTGCGGCTTGCGACCGTCCGGCTGACGTCGCCATCATGAGTGATATTGCGGAGCGCCACGCCAACATCACACGCGTGGACGATGATTACTTCCTGTTCGCTTCAAAAGAACTGACGGTTGGTGGAAAGACGGTTCGGCAGGCATTGCTGCAGGACGGCGATCGTCTGGTGCTTGGTGCGAATGCCAAGTTTACGTTTCGGTTGCCGAGTCGGAAGAGTGCCACCGCGGTGCTGGATATGAGTGATACGACAAAAGTTCCCCACGACGTGAGACGCGTGGTCATTTTTGATCGACTCGCTGTGATCGGTGCCGGCAGTTCGTCACACGTGGTGTGTCGCCATGCGTCGCCGGCTCTCGTTCTGTTCGAGCGTGACGGGCAGCTGTGGGTGCGGCGGAAGAGTGACGGTCATGTTCCCGGTGGTGCGCAGCCGCTTGAAATCGGCGAATCGCTGACCGTGGATGGCGTGAATCTGGTTCTACAGCCCTGGCGGGATCGACCATTGGGTTCATCCTATGTTTAACAAAAGGTTCGAGGTCGGGTGCGAAGGGCGAGTCAAACAGTATCGACAGCGGTGTTTTGGGCATTGCGCGGTCAACGAGAGGCGGTAAGGTAGGGCATGTCATACCGATTCAAATATGGTGATCGACCGTTGGATGATTACACGATTCAACGGGCCGTGGGAAGTGGCGGATTCGGCGAAGTCTATTACGCCGTCAGCGACGGTGGTCGCGAAGTCGCGCTCAAATATCTGAGGCAGAATCCCGAGTCAGAGCTTCGGGGCGTCAGCCACTGCATCAATCTCAAGAGCCCCCATCTGGTTTCGATCTTTGACGTCAAGAAGAACGCCGACGGCGAGTACTTCATCATCATGGAGTATTGTTCAGGCCCTTCGCTGCGTGATCTTCTGATCGCAGAGCCGAACGGATTCGCTCCGGAGAAGGCAGCTTTCTTCGTGCGGGAAATCGCCAAGGGGTTGAGCTATCTTCATGATCGCGGCATCGTTCATCGAGATTTGAAGCCGGGGAACATTTTCTACGACGACGGGTACGTCAAGATCGGAGACTATGGACTCAGCAAGTTCATCTCTGTTTCGCGCCACTCGGCTCAGACTGCGAGCGTGGGTACAGTCCATTACATGGCTCCCGAAATCGGTAGCGGGAACTACTCGCGTAGCGTCGATATTTACGCGCTGGGGGTCATGCTCTACGAGATGATCCTGGGCAAGGTGCCGTTTGAGGGATCGAGCATGGCCGAGATCCTCATCAAGCATCTCAAGAGCCAACCCGAACTGGATGAACTGCCACAGCCCTTTGGTGAGGTTATTCGCAAAGCCCTGGAGAAGGACCCGGACGATCGTTATCAGCATGTGAATGAGATGGTCGACGATCTGCTGGCGGTGGACAACGTGCAAGAGAGCCTCGCCGGATTCAGTCCGCAGAGCCTCGGTGGCGCGGTTCGTAACGTGCATCAACCGGCGCCGTATCCGTCGCCGAACCCCGCACCGCCGGTGCCGCCCGTGCCACCGGTCGTGCCGACCATGGATCTCCGGGATGCCGGTGACTACAAGGGGCGCGTCTCCAAGAAAATGCAGAAGCTTGATCGCAAGCTCAACAAGAAGATGGCCAAGCTGGCGAAGAAGTCCGTCTCCACCGCCGCGGTCACGAGCAGACTGCCCGCGGCCGCCTCAGGCTCGCTGCCTGCGGCCTCGAGCTTGCGCAAAACGTGAACGAGCTGGCTACCGAAGACAGCGGCAGACCATGCAGCCGGGAACCAGGGCGCTGCGTCTCAAGCGGCGCGCGGAAAGCGATTCTTCCCGGCGCTGATCCTGACAATTGGTCTTACCGTTGGAACGGGAATTATCTTCGGACAGTCGATCCGTGAAGAGGCCGGCGTCGCCGCCGGTATGCTCATTCCAGCCATCGCCGGGGCCGTCGCGCTGAGTGGAAAGGCCCGAAAGTGGTTTGATGACGACGCTCTTCCGGATTGGGCTTCGCTGATCATGACGGTGGTTTTCGCTGGGCCGTTCATTCTCTTCGGTGCGGCACCGATCTCGGAATTTGGGTCCGATGACTATTTTGCACTCGTGATCGGGCTATTGATCGCAGTTGTCTATACCGATTGGGATCAGATCCGTGAGGCCGGCGCTTCGGGCGATCTTTCCTTCGGTGGCGCATTCTGGCGCGGGTTGGGGGCCGGCATCGCGACGCTGATTGCGTGGGGCATTATGGATGGCGATGTCGACCGTCTGCCGCTGCTGGGTGGTGTGGTGTTCGGCGTGGCCGGGCTCGTTGTGCAGGCGAATAGCTGGTGGCTGATCAGCCGTGCCTTGCCGGAGGACAACGCAGACTGGGGTCAGGCGGAAGCCGTTCACGTCGGTGGGCAAGCTGTGGCCGTTCAGGATAGTGGAGAGCATTATGCGGCCGTGGCTGCGCCTGTCGCGCAATCGGATAGTGCCTCCGGTGGTCTGCCACCTTTCGCTGCACCGTTGAGTGAACGCCTGAACGATACCAAGTACCAGGTTCGGTTCCGTTCCGGTTTTGCCCGTGGCTTCTGGAGTCTTGTTGCGTTCCTTCTGACCGGTGGTGTTATCACCTGTTTCCTGTTCGCACTGCTTGTTGACAGGATGTCTTACAGTGACCGGACGGGGCTATTGATCGGTATGTGCGCCTTCATCGCGGCCGAGGTCCTTGCCCTCAGCAAGATTACCGTGCGAAAACGCGTGGGATTCTGGCGCGAGTCGCTTCGACCGTTCCTCATCTCGGCTACCCTCTTTGGGGTTGGTGCATTCGTTACGGCCATTGCCCGGAACTGGGGGAAGATTCACAGTGATGACCAGGCAGGCCTGTTGATTGGTCTGATCATGAGCAGTCTCGCGTTTGTGATCGTTCTCGCTCTTCGTGGTAAGCTTCGTCGTTATGAGAAACTGGCACCGGGACAGGGGGCACAGGGTGCGTTGGCGTCGTCTGACGTTGCTGCACCAGTGCCCGATGGCGGTTTTTCCGCCCCTGACAAGGTTTCCGTGTGAATCTTTGATTCTGACGAGTAGTCAAGAGTGAGCAACCAACTTACCATGTGGCCTACGCATCATGGGTTGAGTGAATCGAGTGGCGCTTCGCTCAACGCTGGAAGAAGAGGTTCGAAGCTGGTCGCTCATGGATTCGCCAAACGCAGACGATTTTCTGATCGAAGAAGTTCGTGCAGGCCACCAGAACGCGTGGCGACAGTTGATCGAACGCTATCATGGTCGATTGATGGCATTCGCACGGGCGAGAGTGGCGAGCCACAGCGACGCCGAAGACCTCGTGCAGGATACCTTCGTAGGCTTTCTCCAGTCGCTGGGGCATTTCGATCCAAGCCGCTCGCTTGAAACGTACCTCTTCACGATCCTGCGATACAAGCTGTATGACCTTCTTCGCCAGCGGAAGCTGCCCCTTCAGCAAGAGCCGTTTGAGGCTGAAGACTGGTGGGATCGTGTCGTGCCGGGAAGCAACGAAACCCCGAGTCAGGCGGCGGTCATCGCGGAAGCAACTGAGGCACAGCAGAAGCTTCTACGTGGTGTTTTGCGGGAGTTGATTCACGACTATCGTGATCGCGACGCGTTCAAAGATCTTCAGGTAATCGAGCTGGTCTTCTTTGCGGGCATGCGAAATCTCGACGTCGGTGAGTTGCTTGAGATTGACCAGAAGGCTGTTGCCGGAATCAAGTTTCGAGCGATCCAGAAGCTGCAAAAATTTCTCGCAGATCGGGAGCCCGCACAGTTGGGTTGCCTGGAAGAATCCGAAGCTGATTTGACCGTCGCGCGCGTTTGG
>JBMYUM010000051.1:0-14873 GCA_049605375.1 Phycisphaerae bacterium
GGCCCTGGCCCGACACGTGAACCGTTCCACACCGAACATCACCGCGTCCCATACCCGAATGTCGGGTACTATGCTCGATTCTCGCATGCCTCACTCAAGCCCGCCGCCAGGCGGGCGACTGAAAGTAGCCCCAGGCGCAAGCCTGGGGTGGGCACATACAACAGCGACACGAGCCTGCCCGAACGGGCAGGCGACACAACGACACGAACACGCGTGCCATACCCAAGCCCCTGGAGACGCGTGCCATGCCCAAGTCACGCCAAAGGCGGGCGCGGGCATGAACCTCAATCAAATCCTCAAACGGTAGGTCGGGCCCTGGCCCGACACGTGAACCGTTCCACACCGAACATCACCGCGTGCCATACCCGAATCACCGCGTGCCATGCCCAAGCCCCTGGAGACGGGCGCGGGCATGAACCTCATTCCATTTCTCAAACGATCGGCCTCACCCAAGCACGACCCTTGACCTAACCGGCAAACACCAGCAACGTACCACCAAACCGACGATCCCAACGCGACCGCTCCTCAATCCAATCAGGAGCACGACCCGTCGCCGTCTTCACGACATGGTCACCCATCGATTGCCAGAATCCCAAACCAAACGCCTCGACGTCACGAAACCCCGCGTCCAGACAACGCCGTGTCATCTCTTTGGCACTGTACGGAATCTCCATCCCGTAAGGCCACCATCCCCGAAACTCCAGATAGGCCTTCCACAACCGGTACGAAGGACAGTGGGCATGAGGAACACTGATCACCGACATCCCCTGCTCGCCAAGTACGTAGCGGTGCGAACGAATCGTCTCGGTACGCGTTCGACCACGAAAATGCTCGATCACGCCCGAAGACAGCGAAACATCGAACGAACCACGCATCGAGCGGGGCAACGAAAGCATGTCCCCCTGAACGAACGAGGCCGGCAAGCCAAGACGTGAGAACCGACGCTCGGCCTGAGCAAGGGCTGTCGTGTGCTGATCAAGCAACGTCACTGACGCACCGCGCGCCGCGAGCAACGCTGACAGATCACCGCGACCGCTACCCAACTCAACCGTTCGCAATCCCTCCAGGGAACCAAAACGTGACGTCAACCGATCAACGATGTGCTGCCAGCGCGGATTACGACGCTCGCGCGCCAACAACCGATCATCCTTCTCAGGCGAAGGCTCATGCTTCCAGAGACGCTCCCAAACGGAACGCGTTGCCTCCACCTGCTGCAACGTGTCACGATCCGCGAGCGTCACACCGGTATCGCACGCAGCGGATTCAACCGACGAAGGTACGCCCTCATCGATCGTCATGGCCCCGCCTGACTGAAACTCGCTCATGCCTTGCCTCCACTGGACGTATCCACCATGGGCTCACCCGTTGCCAGAGATCGCGATGCCGCCTGCCACAAACCGCTGACCAGAGCCCGCCCTGTATGCCAGCTCTTTTCATGAGCAAACGCCTCCCGGTAATAACGGACAGCATCACGGGGTCGTCCACGACGCGACGTGTCGTACCCCATCTGCAAAGCCGTGCGAGCCATCTCTCGATGGAGATGACGGCGCTGAACCGGCGTCAACTGACGGAAGACCGACGCCACCCGACGAACAATCGAATAGGCGCCCGCCACATTCTGAAACGTATCCGTACGTGTCACGCTGCCCGATGTGTGATGGTGAATCGACAGCGGCTCATCGACGAAACCGACCGCACACGCACGAACAACCGTCAGATAGAAGAGCCACTCTTCCGCGTAACTCGCACTCTCTTCAAATCGAATCGTCTCGCCAAGAACATCCCGCCGAACCATCCCGACGATTGTGGCGATGAAGTAGGAAGAAAGAAGCGATGAAAACATATCATCACCACAAACGAAGAGACCATCACCAACCGATGTCGTCGAAACAGATCGTGCAACTCGACAGTTCCTGTCGAACGCACAACCCAACGATTCACCATCGATCCCCTTCGCAAGAAAATCGGAGTAGACAAGACCAAGCTCCGGACGCTGAGAGAACAACGTCAACTGACGCTCAATCTTGTTGGGAACAAACTCATCGTCCGAATCGAGGAAGCAGACGAATCGACCACGCGCCAGATCGATCCCACGATTGCGAGCAGCACTGCTACCCCTGTTGGACTGACGCTCATAGACCAGACGTCCACCGAACGACGGCGCAAGATGACGGACTATCTCGGGTGTATCGTCAATCGAACCATCGTCGACAACAATCACTTCCCAGTCGTCAATCGACTGAAACAGCACCGACTCCAACGCCCGCGGCAACAACGTCGCACGGTTGTACGTGGGAATGATCACAGATACGAGCGGGTCCCGAGACATCAAACAAGACCTCCCGATACCTGAGCCGTGCCAGCGGAAACACCAGTAGCAACGACAGGCGTACCCGACGGCACACCGCAAACACCGTCAAACTGTGATGCCAACGCCGCCGCCAGATTCTCTCGCTCAAAACGCGTCAGCATGGCACGCGAACAACCACGAGCAAGGTCGCCACGCTCCCAGATCTGGTACGCACTCTTCAAAGCACGAAACACCTCAAGCGGATTGTGAGACACCGATTGACCGCCACCTGTCGTCGAGATCAACTCAGCGCACGCACCCATGGATGGCCCGACCAGTAACAGCGGTCGACCTGTCGCAAGATACTCAAACGGCTTGGCAGGTATCGTCGTATCCGCATGACGCCCTTTGGGAACCACAACCAGGAGAAGGTCCGAATGACGCATCGCTGATATGGCTTCAACGTGCGGAAGATAGTCAACGAATTCGCACGGAATGCCGGTCTGCACAAGACGCTCACGCGTCGAAGGCTGGCAATGACCGACCACACGGAAGAGGAATCGACTGCGGTGCTCGCCGAGCCAGCTCGACAGTTGCGCAAGACCGGACAAGAACGCCTCCGACACCCGCTTGCGGTCCATTCGACCGACATGGCTCATCACAAAACGGACATTGCGCTGCAGAGGTTTCGACCAGCACGCCTCAAAGTCACAAACATCAAAACCATTGGTAATCGTCGCAAAGCGCGACGCAACATCCTCGAAAGACGAGTTGGCGGAATCGCTCTCATCAAGAAGCCGATCGGCAAGCATCCGCGTCTGCTGAGGTGTCACGCCGATGACACTATCGGCCGAACGAAGGATGCAAACCTCCTCGTCCCGATCTGATTGATACACCTCAGGATCACTGATGTGATAGCGATAGTCGTCAGTCCAGAGGTCTCGAAAATCAGCGACCCAGGGCAAACCCGTTCGCGCGGCCACCACGCGGGCCACACGGTGATTCGAGATGGGACTGAAGGAACTGAAAATGGCAGAGAACCCGACGCGTTCATGCAGGGCAACAAGAGGATCGATACTGGACGACGCCCAAGCCTCGACGGCTTCATCGTCACGAGTCGAAGCGACCGACGATTTCGTATCGTCCGTTGCGTCGGCTCCATCATGCGTGTGGAAGGAAACTTTTCCCGACGGACCAACATCAAACCACGAGGCAATCTCCCAGAAACTGCGCTGTCGGCGCGCGGACGGCGGTTGATGACGGATAACCTCAACGTCATCCGGAAGATCGTCCAGAAGCGAACCATCCTCGGGAAACTGAGGCATCGGATCCATACACCAGATCGTCGGAGACCAGCCGAACCCGGAAAGGTACTTGGCGAACTTCGTGACGCGCTGTACCCCCGGCCCACCGGTTGGTGGAAAAGCGGCCGCAATCATCAGAACACGCCGAAGCGGCGGGGAAGTACAAGGGACATCTGCAGAGGCAACGCCCACGTGCGAAGATTCAAAGAATTCGGTAGTTGTCACGGTAAACGCCCTTCTGTGTACGCAGAATTCGTCTACCGGAAGTTATCGGCACCCCGGACAGGCAAGTTGTGTTAGCGACGGTCACACCGTCACGCAGGCCCGATCCAGACATGCGGCGTAAGATGCCAATTGCTGCTCAAGGCAAAGCTGACCGTCATGATACCTTTCAGCATAACGACGCCCGTTTCGCCCCAATCGACGGCAAAAGCCCGGTGATTCGATCAATTCCACGATCGCCGTCGCCAACGCATCTGGATTCTCCGGCGGAACCAGCAGACCGGTCTCGTGGTGCACCACACTGTCGGGAAGCCCACCAACGTGAGAAGCCACCACAGGCACCGACATAGCCATCGATTCAACCGCAGCCATGCCAAACGCCTCGTGAAGCGACGGAATCACGCTCATGCGCCAGGTCGCCATCACCGCTGGCAACTGCCACTGGGCCAACGTCCCCCACCACGTGATGTTGTCCGCAACACCGAGCGACTCGGCCAGCGCAACACACGCGTCATACTCCGCACCATCACCAATCATGTCGAACTGAACATCAGGATGACGCTTCACAATCTGAGGAATCGCGCGAATCAAAAACTCCGCACCATACACGGCACGAAACCCCTTGAAGAAGCCGATCTTCAAACGATCGCGCTCATTGGGGAAACGTGTGCGATCGAACATACGAAGGTTGATGCCCCAAGGAACCACATCAACCTGATCCGGCGAAAGACCCGCAAAAGTCGAAACGGACTCAGCAAACGAAGGACCCACAACCTGAACACCGGATGCGTGACGGAGAATCAACCGGCGTCGCTCGATCGTGCTCGCGTCAGGACCGACTTCACCAGGAGGCGGAACAATGTCCGAACCCCACGGTGTTGCAACAAAACACCCGTCCGACATCAACGACGGATGCCAACCCCAGTCGTGAAGGAAATGGACATTCACAACATCAAAGTCACGCATGAAACCACGAAGATAATGCTCGCGACGCGCAGCCCAACGCCGAGGATTACGAAACCCCGGACCGGGGATCTTGAAGACCTCGACCTCCGCCCCCGGTATGCGGCCAGGCTTGTGCGAAACAACATGCACATGCTCAACCGATCGGGCCAGCATCGAACCAAGCCGTACGATATGCGGAGAACGCGCGTCACCCATTAAGCAGATTCGCATGACCCGACCTCCCTGGCATCATCACCCTGTATCGAATCATCGCCGACCGGATCGCGATCACCACCTGAAAACACGGCGTCATCCGAAGCACGCGAAACCGCCCGCCCCACAGACGAACCAACGCCGGTGCCATCACCTGCCGGCAGCACTTGCCAGTCATGTGCCAAACTCATGACACCAGTCGTCATCCCCCGATCATCAACGATCAACGGATAACGGAAAGGCGTATCAACCAACGTCGCTCCCGACGACTCATCCCAGATTCGTACATTCCAGAAATAACGCCCCGACGCCACAGGAAATGACGGTACCCGCAACCGGCACACATTCATGCCGCTCCGTGCACGGATTGCAGCACCGCTACGACCGGAATTGAAGCACACCACGTTCTCGCCGGCCGCCGCACGGGCAGCCACTTCAACAATCAACGGCCGATCACCCACCGGCGACGTGAAACCAACGTCAACCAGCAATCCGCCGCGAGCATCCACGCAAGACGCCGATGCACCAGTAGCCTCGCGAAATTCGACCGAGTCCACCTCAATCGCCGGGCCATCGCCCTCAATCCGCAAATCTGAAGGCCGGGCCGTAAACGCCTCAGCCATCGCCGTCATATAGTGCTGAACCGCTTCGCGTGAATCGCCGTCAAACGCGATTCGTCCTCCCTCCAGAACCAGCGAACGCTCGCAGACACGCTGCATCTGCTCCAGGTTGTGCGTCACGAAGATCAAGGACGTGCCGCCCTCAACCAACGCCTGCATCCGCGACTCGCATCGAAGCCGAAACGCCGCATCGCCAACAGAGAGAACCTCATCAACCAGCAACACATCTGGATTGACGTGCGCCGCAATGGCAAATCCCAAGCGGGCGTACATACCCGAGCTGTAACGCTTCACCGGCGTATCGATAAAACGCTCCAGGCCGGCAAACGAGACGATGTCATCAAGTCGCGATCGTACTTCGCCACGCGACATACCAAGAATGGCCCCGTTGAGGTAGATGTTCTCACGACCAGTCAGATCGCCATGGAACCCGGCACCAACCTCGATCAGACTGGCGAGTCGTCCCGTCACCTCGTACGAACCACGATCCGCGCTGAGAATCCCCGAAAGCAACTTCAACAACGTACTCTTGCCGGCACCGTTCGGACCGATCACGCCGATTGCCTCACCAGGCTTCAGCGCAAACGAAATATCCTGCAACGCCCAGAACACCTGCTCCGCAGACGCAGCGTCCGATTGGCCGCGCCGCAAACCAAGTCCACGGACGAGCAATTGCTGAAGCATGTCAGCCAACGATGCATGAGCGGCGCCAAGACGAAACCGCTTCCAAACACCTTCACATCGTACGGAGTAGCTTGACATCAAATGCACTCCGCAAATCGGTGGGAACTACGCCTGAACAGACGCCAACCAACCGCCATGCAAATCACGGCACTGACTGCAACATGAACGAGTGACAACGTGGAAGGAGCAAGGCCGTACAACAGGATCGAACGATAACCATCCATCAACGAAACCAGCGGATTCAGTCGTATGATTTGGGCAAACAGACTGTTGGAATCAGGTATGGGAATCACCACCGCCGACAGGAACATCAGCAACTGGATCCCGATCGTAAACATGGGCCGGACATCACGGTAGAACAGATTCCCCATGGCCAGCAGCAATCCCAGCCCTGCCGTAAGCAACAACTGCAGGAACAGCAGCAGCGGCAGGAATAACAGACTGACCACGCTCCAGCTCGATGCATCTGGTAACCACGCGCCGGTCAGCCGGAAATAGCCCATCAGCCCAAGGAGGAAGACAAAGGAAATCGCGAAGTCGACACCGCAGCTGACAATACTGGAAAAGGGAAACAACTCGCGCGGACAGAAGACCTTCGTGACCAGGTTGCGATTCGCCACCAGCGACTGAATGCACCCGGACAGGCTCATGGAAAAGAACGTCCACGGCACGAGCCCCGAAAACGCATACAAAGCGTAGGGTACCCGCACCCCGGTTTCCACCGGAAGGCGGACTGCCTGACGAAGGACAAAGGTGAAAACCAGCATCATCGATACTGGTAAGATGACGGCCCAGCCAATACCAAGAAGGGACTGCTTGTACCGAACGCGCACGTCACGCCACGCGAGAAAGTACAGCAGATCAAAATACTGCCCGGATGGTATCGCCTGAGAACTCATCAAACCGCTTATCGGTCTGTTTCTGCCCGGACTCGCGATAACTCTACCGGCGATTTCCCCTCCCGCCTGCGACTCCTCCCCACAACCGGCCTGCTAAACCCAAGCCCGCCGAAGGCGGGCGACCGAAAGTAGCCCCAGGCGGGCGAGTCTTGTGCAAGCCGGAGCGAAGCGAAGGCGATGCAAGAGACGAAGCCAAGCCTGGGGAAAAACAACCACCAACAACCTCAGCCTGCCCGAACGGGCAGGCGACACCGTTAGGCAAATACCCCATTACGCATGCCATCCCCCGGAAAAGGGTACCATGCTTGGATGCGGGTCCCATCCCCCGGAAGGGGTGCCATGCTTGGATCTACGATCCAAGCATGCTCCTAAAAACAACTTACGCCCCCCTATCTCCGAACTCGCGTGCCATCCCCCCCGAACAATGTCACCACCCACACAACAAAACCCAACTACAAAAAAAGGCCGCGTCAAACGACGCGACCTTCCATGATTCAAAATGTCCTGAAAACGATGTTCACGGACACGGTGCGACACCGGCACACGTACACGGATCATCACCCGGATAACCTGCTCCCTGAAATCCGAGCACGGCCGCGAACGCATCTGAAAGATTCACGATCACCTGCGGTGCCCCATCCAGATCGAGCCAGACTTTCGGAGCCGACTGCCCACCCTGGAATCCTAAGATACACGCCTGAACATCAACCAGGTTCGCATTACCATCGGGTGCTACGGCAATCGCACCACCACCGGCAACATCCCCATACTTCGTGACAGTCGGCAGCACGAGCGCATCGGAATATGCACCCTCATCACCCACGTCCGATCCGAGAACAATCGCCTGAACCTTGTAAGAATGAGCGGGCGATACGGCGCATCCACCGACATGAACCACCGGCGAAGACAACGCTGACCAATCGGTATAATAAGGCGCGGCAACCACGTCTGCGGCCAACTGTGAGGAACCAAGGGCTACACATTCAGGCCCGACCAGATCCACCGCAAATGGCTGGCCGACCCAACCTACGACGACGTCGCCATCGCCTGTTTCAACAGAAACGCGTCGCGCCGTCTGCAGTCCGGCGTTATCCGAACTCGCGCGCATCGTCAGGTACCGATTACGCGGCACATAACATTGCCCGGCACCGACGCCCGAAGCCGCCGGCACGCAAACGGACTCGCCCGCACAATCCGTATCGCTGTTGCAACTGACTTCGTCACAAACGCGATTCACATAGCTGTCAGCATCAGGACGTGCGGCGTCACCACCGGCAACCACCCCGAGAGCCTCAGCCGCATCAAGAATAAAGAAGCCCCGACTGCGATCGTTAAGTAGGACGATCGTGTCATCCCATCCCACATAAGGCGCCCAGGCACCGGGGAATCCGGGATCATCACTCTCCGGATAGCTGTCGAAGAACCCGACCTCAACCGGATTGAAAACGTCCTGGACATCCCAGATACGAAGACCGCTCGAATAATTCGCCTGGTAAAGGTAATGACCGCGAATCATCATGTTATGGTCAATGGAGTTCAAACCAGTCGTAAACGACGTCTCATACGTAATATTGTCGAGATCAGTCACATCAGCGACATACGTGGTCGTCGTCATCGGATTCTCATCACCTTCGTCACCAATAAACAACCAGTTCCGATCTTCACTCAACCAGCCCTGATGCGCAATCGAAGTATTCGGATAGATTAGCTGTGAGCGAACGAAAATGTTCGCCGGATCTGTCACATCCAGAACATACACCCCGGAACTGTACGCAAAGACAAAGGCAATTTCGCGACCCGCAAACGGACCTTCGTTGTAACTGACGACCAACGCATCATGCCCGGTCGCATCCCCCCAGTTCCCGATAATGGTCGGGTTCTCCGGATCAGTCGCCAGGTCGAGAATAACGAGGCCCCCACCACCAATGTTGGAACCAACAAGATAAGCGCGGCCGGACTGCTCATTAATCACAATGTTGTGAGCACGTGTCAGGCCGGAATCAAAATCAAAGATGCCCAGATCAGTCACATTGCCATTGTCGATGTCAGACATATCCAGAATCTGGAGCGGCACATTGTCAAAGTCCTTCACAACGTAGCAATAATGCTGATAGGTCTTCATGTCCCGCCAGGTAGGACCAGGATTGCCTGCCGGCGCCCAGGCCGTCTCAACCGAATTGTACGGGTCAGTCACCTCGATAAACCAGGTCCCCTCGTGGGTACCGACGATCGCATACCGACGCCCCGATGGTGACGTGTAACCCCAGAGGTCATTATGCTGCGAACCGAGCGGATTCGACGATTCCTCCCAAAGCTCCACCAGTGAAACACCGGAAGCCGGAAACAACTCGCCACCGAATACCACTTCGGCCGGAACCCAAAGTGCCATAAGCATGGCACAAAAGGAAAAAGACTTACCCCAAACGTCCCTGTTCATGAAACTGATCCCCCAAAGAATCCAGCGAATCTCACGGCACCCCGAACAAGGCGACACCGCAATAGCAGCCCTGGCTATCTAAGCCATAACCCGCCGAAGACACATCATCAAAACGGTCCCAACGGCCAGAATCGAAAGCAGCAGGCCGGCAAGACCCCAGAAGGAAGCAGCCGGAACGGCCGCATCACCGGCAAGCAGAGCCGCCGCATCCAGAATAAACAGTCCCAACTCACGATCATTCAAGAGAACGATCGAACCCGGAAAACCAACATAAGCAGCCCACGCACCCGACGAGCCTGCGTTGTCGTCAAGCGGATACGTGTCAAAGTACCCAACCTCAACGGCTGCGTTCACATCGCGAACGTCAAACACGCGAAGCCCGCTCGCATAATTTGCCGCATACATGAATCCGTCACGCAAGAACAGATTATGATCCGTCGCCGGAATGCCGTTCGTGAAAGTCGTATGCAAACTCGCCGCGTCAAGGTCTGATACGTCCATCACATAAGTTGTCGTTGTGGTCACATCGCCGAACAACTCATCCAACTCATCATTCATGATGACGTACTGACGATCATCCGTCAGCCAACCCTGATGACTGTAAGCCAACGTATCGTAAACCACCGACGAACGCGTCGTCATCAACGACTTGTCCGTCACATCAATAACGTAAAAACCACTCTGCCCGTTGAACGAAAAGGCAATCTCCTGCCCGTCATAAGGACCGCCGGAATAGGTCACCACCTGAAGATCATGAACGTACGTCTCGTCCCAGGAACCAACAATGACCGGATTCAACGGATCAGCAAGATCAACCGCAACAATGCCGCCGCTGGCCAGGTTGCCACCGCAAAGGTAGGCAAAGCCACTTTCCTCATTGATGGCAATGTTGTGAGCCGTCGACATACCGAAACCCAGGTCGGTCGTGTCCGCCAGGGTCACAACTCCGGTATCCACCTGAGACAAATCAACAATCTGCAAACCGACCCCTTCACCGTCCGTCACCACGTACGCGTACTCACCATACGTCTTGACGTCGCGCCACGGCTGATCAATACCACCGCCATCGATATATTCCACGATGCTCGGTGAAAACGGATCCGTCACCTCAACGACAGCCATGCCCTTGCGAAAACAAACGAGCGCATACTGCCGACCCGAAGGCGACGTATAACCCCAGATATCACTTCCTCGCGTCTGCTCACCCGGAAAATCAGCCAGCGGCACCAGATTCACCAACGACACGCCCGAAGCCGCAAAACCCCCATCGGCAGCAGAGGCCAATCCATCACCGCGAACCGCACCACCAACGTCGATGCCCGAACGATGAGGCGCCTCACCGTACGCCTGCAAAGGCAGCTGGAACCCCGACAGCAACACAAACAGCAGCCGCGCTCGCATCAGACTCAATCCCCGCGACAAACGAATCGACAACATCCGCATCCCCAACTCCTCACTCATCCATGACACCAGGCGCAATCGAAACGAACACCTGCTAACGAGCACACAGGCCTTACGAGAACACAGGCAGTACCACCCGAAACGACCTCGAAGACCGATAACCAGAGAAAACCCGCGAGCGCCCTAACCCGCGATCATAACGGATCGAAGACCGAAAATCGAAAATAAATTGAACCCAGATCGAAGTCGCATACCACCACGAGCAGCACGTTGAAGAAGTGCTTTGCGTCCGCGAGCGAGGGATTTCGTTCCCAAGGCAGGCAGCAGAACGCAAGCGAATCAGGAGATTCGTTGGAGCTTCGCGAACAAACCCTGGGGGCGAATGCACCGCTACAGGACCAAATGACTTTTTCAACGGGTTGCTACCCGGTCAAGGCGGCCTCAACGTCAGCAACAGAAGACGGAATGGCAGAAGTCAGAATCTCCGGAGCCCCCGAAGTCACCACTACGTCGTCCTCAATACGAATGCCACCGAATGACGCCGACAACAAGGCATCCACCTTGCTGCGATCAACGCAATCGGCATAAGCGCCCGAAACCGATTCGGATTCCCAGACCGCAGGTATCAAATACAAGCCGGGCTCAATCGTCACCACCATCCCGGCCTCGAGATCACGATCAAGACGCAAAGCGCTATCACCAAACCCCTCGCGCCGGACACGACCCGATGCATAACCAGCAAGATCACCGAAATCCTCAAGATCGTGAGCATCCATGCCAAGCAAATGCCCCACGCCGTGCGGGAAAAACAAGGTATGCGCACGACGCTCCATCAACGAATCCACCGACCCACGCAAGAACCCAAGATCAACAAGCCCCTCCGTGATGACACGCGCCGCCAGGTCATGAATCTCACGATACCGACGGCCAACCACACACGCCTCCACGCAAGAACGCTCCGCACGAAGAACAACCTCGTACAAATCACGCTGGACATCGGAGTAGCGACCCGACACCGGAACCGTTCGTGTAACGTCGGCGGCATATCCACCCGGCTCTTCAGCACCGGAGTCAATCAACAACAGATCGCCATCCGAAAGCACATTCGGATAACCCTCAAGATGAAGAACCTCGCCATGGACGGTAATGATCGGATTGAATGAAGTACCACAGCCCGCAGCAATCATCGTCCCCATCAACGCACCGGCCACATCCGATTCCCGTGCGCCTGAACGAATCGCGCCGAAAGCAGCTCGATAAGCGTCCGCCGTAACCGACGCCGCATGACGCATCGCCACCAGGTCAGACTCATCCTTATGCATCCGAAGATCAATGATCTTTCCCACCGCCGATGGACCCGATTCGCACGAATCAACAGACTCACTACCCAAGTCGGCCACCCACGACAACGTCGCAAAACAGGGCGGAGACAGGTGCATCGACGCGCGCCCCTGCAAAAGACCAGACACCGCTTCGGGATCAACGACCGAACCTTCAGCAACTCCAGAACAGGACGCCAACGCCGAATCAGGCGGAAACGCCCCCTCCCAAACCGCATCCTCAGGACCACGTGCGGAACGCGCCAGGTAACACCCCGCAGCACCATCCGAACCCGGCTCAATCAGAAGCACACCGCCCGGAATCGGTGGCCCGCCGAAATACAGGTAGTGACTCGACGCCCGAAAAGGCATCGTGAACGACGGAATCTGGCGAGGTCGACCAAAACCCGCCGGAATCAACAGGGGACGATCCAAAACCGCTGCCAACGCAGCACGACGCTCTTGGTAGACAGACGCGGACGCCGTCAATCTGAATGTTGAAGTAGTGCTCATGACGCTATTCTGAACAACAGCACCCAATCCAGCAAACCGCATCGCCCAGCAAACCGCATCGCCCAACAAACCACATCGCCCCGCAAATCCATCACACCTAACAAACACGACTCCCGGCAAACACGACTCCCGACTACCATGTTCCCCGATAAACACGGCACCACGACAAACGCGGCACCACGACAAACACGGCACCACGACCGTGCAGAACCCCACGACCACCGCTCAGCACCGCAACGTAACCGCTCAGCACCGCGACCCCACGGCACCGCGCCCCCACAGCACCGCGCCCCCACAGCACCGCAACCTCACCTCGCCAACGCCATGACCGCGCCAACGCCAACACCGCGCCCTCAAACTGCCTCACCATGCCCCCAAACTGGCTCACCATGCCCCCAAACTGCCCCACCATGCATTGACAATTCAGACGAAAACCATAAGATACTCGGTCCTATGCGCACAAAACGCCTAACTATTGCTCTGGGAACGGTTTACGCACTCGCCGCCTTGGCCGCAAGCCAGGCCGCGACGTCAACAGCAACCGCCGCGCCCGTACCGAAATTGTCAGTACAAACCTGGCAGCTCGACTTCTCGTTCGATGATCCCCAGAAGATCACCGTAACGTCACCGGGCGCCAGCGAATCACAGACCTACTGGTACATGCTCTTCACAGTCCAGAACAACACCGGGAAAGATGTCACCTTCTTCCCCCAGTTCAGACTCGTGACAGACAGCCTCCAATCCATCAACGGCGGTGACGAAATCCCGCCGGCCGCTTACGAAGCAATATTTGAACGACATCGATCGCAATACCCGTTCATCACGGAACCATTCAAAATCACCGGCCCCATCCTGCAGGGTGAAGCCAACGCACGAAGCTCCGTTGTCGTCTTCAAGCAGTTCGACGCCCGGGCCGACAAGTTCACCATCTTCGTCAGCGGGCTGTCCGGCGACAGAGAGCGAAAGCCCAACCCGGGCTTCGATCGAAACCGCCCCGAACGCGGTGACAATGTGAAATTCTTCGTCCTCCGCCGAACACTCGCCATTGAGTATGGCCTGCCCGGTGACGAGCAGACGAGAAGCAGCGCCAAACCGGTGCGAAAAAGCCGAAAGTGGGTATTCATGGACAGCCTTTACCGCTAACCTGAACCCCCTGCAAACAAAGACCGAACAAAGCGATAAACATCAAAAAGAAAATCGCTCGAAAAGCTCGAAAAGTAAGAAAAGAAGACACGGAAAGAAGATAACAATAAGTGCCAGACGCAACAGGCAGAAGCACAAGGCGCTGGCAGCCGGCTGACACAAACAGCTGAGATAACCACAGGGAGATCAAACGATGGCACATAAGAAAGGACAGGGTTCGTCACGCAACGGTCGAGACAGTAACCCGCAGTTCCGCGGCATCAAGCGCTACGCCGGTGAAAAGGTAACCGTCGGAACCATCATCCTGCGCCAGTGCGGTACACATCACCACCCAGGACACAACGTCGGCTGCGGAAGAGACTACACCCTCTTCGCACTCAAAGACGGCGTGGTCCGCTTCCGCGGAAGCAAACGCAGCGGACGCGTCAAGGTCGATGTCGTCCCCCACGATGCCAACACCAACTGATGCCCATTTGCCGATCCTAACCGAAAAACCGGCAACACCTCACGACAAACGCGTCGTGGCACTGACCACGACGCGATGACATCATCATGAAACTCTCCCAACGCGTGACACAAATGGCGGAATCCGCCACCCTCGCCGTCTCGGCCGCCGCCGCGCGAATGAAAGCACAAGGCGCCGATATCATCAGCTTCGGTGCCGGTGAACCCGATTTCAACACCCCGGCCAATATCCGAAACGCCGCGGCACAGGCGCTGAACGACGGGAAGACAAAGTACCCCAAGCCCGCATCCGGAATCCCCGAAGCCAAACAGGCCGTGCTCCACAAACTCAAGACCGAGAACGATCTTGAATACGCCCCCGAGCAGGTGATCGTCACCGCCGGCGGCAAGATGACCATCGCCCTCACCATCCACGCCG
>JBMYUM010000052.1:0-14710 GCA_049605375.1 Phycisphaerae bacterium
TAAGCACCTCGATGCGCCCGGCTTCTTCGTTCTGCGATTCCTGAGTGATGAAGTAGTTGGATGCGTCCGACGCGCTTGAACCCATCTGCGTAGTAAACGTAACCTTCACTGTCGTATAGTCGAGCGATACCGCTCCGACGACACGCGGAAGTATGAAAGACGACACCGGAACGGATGGCTCCGATCCCAACGAAAGTGAATACGCTTCCGTATCCACCTGATCATCTGTCGTAAGTTCCGCCGCCAGACGATCTTCCGATACACGTACCCGCTGAATGTCAAGAATTTCAGACTTGGAATTCGTCACGCGATAGTTAGCTTCATCTTCAGCCTCGACACCCACCGGTTGCGAAAACTCGACTTCAATCGTGTTCGCATCCATCGAACGCGCCGCAACCACGGTTGGCAACTTACTGGATGAAGATGGATCCAGATCACTGCTACACGCTGGTACGAACAGCAACGCCGGAATAATCACGACAAACATACGTGGGACAAACTTGCGCACTGATGAATCCTCCAAAGGATGCTCTTCTTGCACTGGCCACAGGCCGGAAGTAGGAAAGTCTCGATAGCGCCGGCAGCACGGCACACCTGATCCCTGAATGGGCGCACCTAGGGCCTGCTCGCTGCACGGCTCTTATCTCTTGGCATGGTTTCGACAGATCAAAGACTGAAACGCGTATCCCACACCCCTCTACCCCGTTCACGCCATTCCCCAGAAATACCTTCAGGGTCCCGGCACTTTTTTTGAAGAAAGTTGTCAGAAGGACAAATGGAGGGAAAATCGTTCATCCAATCCCGCGCGGATAGGAATGGTGGAGCAAGAACGAAAATGCTCGGTCAGGCTACCGTGAGAGGAAATGTTGAGCTGAAAAACAAGTTGCAACGTAGCGGTCGCCGCCACTCGCAAAGGCACGATCAGCCATGATCGGCTGTTCGAAACATCGAACCGGGACCATCAAGTCAAACTGCAAATTTTGGCGGCGCGATGCCGGTGAACCGGCAGCTCCTCACCGGGAATGCACCAATCATGGTAAGAAGAAAGGAAATCGAACCCTGCAGCAGATCAAAGCGCATACACGTCGCTGAACATCGTGGAAATCGCTACCACGCTTCAACCCAATGACAAATCAGTGCGTGACAAATGAGTGTATGAAGCGTCACGCGCGAGGCGGCAAGCCCCCCATGACAAGCCGCATGATTGTTAGGGCAGGATCACTCGACACTCCAGCTACCCATCTTCGGAAGCAGAAGCTACCGCCGCCCGCCTCTCCGGCCACCGCCACGGGATCGGCTACGCATGGAGTGCGAGCGACCGCGACTACGGCTGTGTGAATCGCGATCCAGACGCTGGCGCGTACTGCGCGTCCGCGATGCACTGGATCGTTGCCGGGTCGAACGGTCGCGCTGCCTGCTCGTCTGCGCATCCTCACGCCCGGCTCCACGGCTTCGAGTGTCGCGCGCACGCCGGTCGTTCATCCCGCTGCCACGGTCACGGGTACGATCTGCATCCCGACCGTAGAGGCGCTCTTCGCTTTTCCAATCCGGCTTCTTCCAACCACGATCACGGTTGGAATGACGTTCCCAATCACCATTGTTGTCCTTACGATAGACCTTCCCGTCATGACCAACAAAGACATCGCCGGACTTTGTCTTCCCACCATACGTCCAGCCGTTGTCACCCTTGTGAACCGCAGCCTTCCCCCCGTTCGACGTTCCAACACCCACGGTCGTACCGCGCCGGGTCGACGTGTGCCCGAATCGTGCCCAATCATCGCCATGACGCACCACCGATTTCCCCCAGGAACCGTAGGGGGTTCGAACCTGCCGCGTCGCAGCCCCCCTGCCCGTACGTGGGTTGTAGGCGCGGCCGCTTGCAACCGTCCCTCTTGGCCCCGAAGCATAACGACCGCGTGCACGTGTACCCGTCCACGGATTGTATGCACGGGCAACGCCCGCCGAACCATAGGGACCATAGATGCGCGCACCACGCGCATAAGTGCCCGTCCACGGGTTATACCTGGCCCCAAACCCGGCTCCACCATAGGGACCGTAGTAACGAGCACCTCTTACAAAACCGCCGTGATAGTAACTGTAGTGCGCACGTACGCCGTAGGAATAGTAACAGGGGGAATGCCGCCAGTACCACCAATTGTCATAGTGATCATGATGCCCAAGCCAATAGCCGGCACCAAACATCAACGCACCGTAGGCTACGTAGGCACCGCTGTACCCCGCCGTATAGCCCACCACCACTTCATCATCATCGTCGTCATCATCTTCATAAATGTAGACATACGTGACATTGTGATAAGGACTTGTTGCCGGAATGGAATAGATGGCTTCGTCTACCTTGCCGCAAACGTCCCATTCCCCTTCTGGTTTCGATGCACAGAACCAGATGCCATTATCGCAGCAGTAATACTTGTCGCCGACGCGGAAGACTGCCGAAGCCGTATTGACCGCGTACCGAACACCGTCGCTGCCTTCGATCATCTTAAACGCAGGCTCACCATCGTACGTAACCTCAGTCGATACCTCAGAACGTTTCACGGTCGCCTTGGTTGGAATCGATGCTTGAATAACCGCCTCTTCAGCCTCGCGAGTGCCGGGGACAGAAGCCAGAACCGATGCCCGCGCATGATTCTCCGGAATCTCAGCGAAAACCGCCGGAAGATCCTGGGTGGCGTTGCTCCAAGGCCCGGAAACTTCCTTCGCTCGAAACCACCGGCCAGCAACGAGCAAATAGTAGTTCGACTCCTGCGTGTGGAAGAACAGATCACTCTCGGTGTTCGCTACATACATGAGAGGAAGCTGCTCAATAGGTGAAAGCTGCGGCTTGCCATCCGTAATCAGCAACTCGGCAGGACGATCACTCACGAACACCTGCGGCAACAGGGAAATCGTCCGACCGGGAATGTGCTTCTTGATCTCTTCCCAATTCTCATCATCCGGTAATTTGGACAAATCATCAGGCAGCTTCGTCGAGGGATTCCACGGCCCCTTCATGACATCTGAACTGCTGAGCCAGCCATCTTCCACCAGGAGGTAATAACGAGAACTACCGGTCTCCATCAGCAAATCCCAATTCGTGTTCGTCGCGAACATCAAATTGGTTCCGGATATGGGTTGGAAACGAGCCTCGCCCAAAAATGTAACGAGGATGGCAGGAATATCACTGTAAAAGATAGGAGGAGGATCCAAATTAACCTTGGCATCGCGAGCCAATATCTCGCTTCGTTCCGTATTGGCGATCAGCCTGTCGAGCGATACGACCATCGACTTCTTCTTCGGCACCGCAAGCCGCACGATCGCCTTGAAGAAACCCGCTCGCTCTTCATCAAGCCCTGGAAAGTCGACATGACTGTCAGGGTTGGTAACGAGCACCGTCCGGTCATCATGGTTGACGCGTGTCTTGGCCGAGAACGAAAGCACACCGTAGTTCGGTTCCTGCTCCCCCTTGGGAACGACCGCAACCGCAGCCTTCAAATCAATCTGCGATCGGTCCTCCCAACTCTCAACTTGCGGCTGATAGATCGTCACCTCGCCAGAGACATCCTTGTACACACGGGGCCATCCAGGATCTTCGGCACGAACATGCAGCGCCCCAGCAAGGGAGAAACCGACCGCCAGCAGGCATCCTCGTTCGAGAAACCGAGTGAACATCATATTCCGTTACCCTCTCTTGATTCACACATCAGCATCAACCGCACGGATCCCGCCGGACCCAAGGCATTCAATTCGAATACATAACGCCAAAGGAAGAACGACACGTGGCCCCTGCCCTCCCCGCGAATCTCATCCCACTCGCCCGATGCAACCAACCGGAACTCTTCATGGGACCTAGCCCCCAAGACCATACCACACTTCCAGCGGGTCGAACATGTACGGAATATCCGTGACAGACGGGACGGTACCACAAAAGGGCATGCAGCGTTGGCCAGCCTTGTTGCACCACAACAGGTCCTTGGCACCCAACTTCCACGCTTGGGCGATTCACGCCCCTTGCGCAAAACAACATGGCAGAAAAAGAAAAAGACCGCGATCCCAGCCAGGGGGTCGCGGTCCAGCAGAATCGGTCAGGCGAGTTGCCTCAAAAAATCAGGCTAGTCGGCACACGGCAGCGTACAAAGCTCCTCGAACGTACCACCCTGAAATCCAATCGCTGCCCATAACGCATCACCGAGATTGACGATCGCATCCGGCTTACAGGGAGAAAGATCAACCTGCGCCAGGCTACCCGGAAAGTTGTTCTGGAAAGCGAGAATCGCCAGCTGAACGTCGCTGATGTTGGCCGCACCATTGCCATCGACATCCCCCAGGATGTTGGTCGTCACCTCACCGGACGCGGCAACCGCCCCGCCGCCATTCGTCTCGGCCTGCACCACGTATCGGTATGCCGGAGCAATCGCCTCGTCGCGAACAAGAAGTTCGCCCCATTCACTCGGCGTACGATAGACCGGTGCATCGACAAGACGACCAATACCACTTTCAACAAGAACAGGATTAACCTCAAGATCAACATACTTGATCAGGCATGGCAAATCAGCAGAGACAACGCGCAACGCAACGGGCACCTCGCCGGCCGCCGGTGATACCTGCAGGTAACGTGATCCTAACGGAAGGACTTGCGGCGCTTGGACCTCACATGTGTCCGGAATACCGTTCCCATTCGCGTCCAGGAAATCGATATTCAATGTGAAGTCCCCCGGATCGGCCGCAGAGGCCAGGCGGATAAGGTAAGCGCTACCCTCTTCAGCCTGGAACGTAATCGCAGCCCCCTCACCATCAAGATCGGCATCGCACGCAAGTTCATTACCACCGCAGCTTCCGTACAGTGAAATCACCGTCGATGCTTGCCCGCTTCCTGTCGTGGAGACAGTCGTCTCCGAACTGCAGGAAGGTTCATAACTGAACCACACGTCATAGTCGGATGCAGCGCAGCTCGCCTCCACCTGATCGGTTGCACTCGCAAGCGTATTATTACCAGATGCCGCCGCCGTCCCCGACATCACATTGGCAGCCAGGGAACAAGTGTCGTTCGTTGGAACGTCCAGACAGGAAATATTCAGATCGAAGTCACCCGGATCGGCGACCGATGCCAACCGGATGAGATAAGCTTCGCCATCAGCCACACCGAACGACACCTGCGAAAGAGCATTGTTCGTATCATCACTGCAAACAACGGCTCCGGAACCGCAATCCGGAAAGACATCCAACACCGTATCGTCCTGCCCGCTGCCAAAGGTATCGATCGTCAGAATACCTGAGCATGACGTAGTATAGGAGAACCATACGTCAGAGACGGAAGTCTGGCAGCTGCTCGCTGGACCGCTCGACGTCGAAGCCCCACTGTTACTTCCTTGGACCGCAGGTTGGCCATCTGTCACAATCGTCGCATCAACACATGCGTCATTCGACGGAAAACCTGCACAAGAGATGTTGAGATCGAAATCTCCGGGTGCACCAAGCGAAGCCACCCGAACCCAGTATGAACTGCCGGCGACAACATCGAACATAGCCTCCGCAGGTAAACCGGCGGCGTCATCATTGCATACAGTCTCGTTGCCACCACACGCATCGAAGACGCTGAAAACCGGATCAACCTGGAGGCTACCCTGCAGGTCAATGGTTGCTAAGCCCGTACAACCCGCCTCGTATTCGTACCACAAGTCAAAATCAGACGGAACGCATGATGCCTCAATCTGATCGGCACCAGCGGCCGTGTTGTCGCCCTCGGCAGCTGGCGTCCCTTCAACAACCAGCAACGCCTCATCACAAGAATCGTTGGCCGGCCCTTGAATACACTGAATGTTCAGGTCGTAATCACCCGGTTCGTCCGCAGAGGCCAAGCGAATGTAATACACCTCCGCGACAGTCGTTGCAATCGTGACCTCCGCCTGCGCACCGATGGCATCATCATTGCAGGCGATCTCATCACCATTCCCACCGCAATCGGAAAAGACAGACAGCAACGGATCGCTTTGACCACTTCCCGTCGTATTGATGACCGCAACCCCGTCACAAGAAGCTTCGTACTGAAACCATACGTCGTTCGAGTCACCAATGAGCGCGCAGCTTACTTCGGCGTCATCAAATGAAAGTGCATTCGCATTGTCGCCTTCAAACGCAGGTACACCCTCGACCACGACGCTCGCAGTGAAACAACCATCGTTAACGGGTGCCGCCGCACAACTGATGTTCAGAACATACCCTCCGGCAGGGCCGACAGACGCAACGCGCACCGGATACGACTCACCCTGAACAACCGAAAAGGCAATCTCTGAGAGAAGCGAATTCGTATCATCGTTGCAGGCCAGTTCCACACTTCCACAAGACGTGTACGCACTGAGCGTCGTATCAGGCTGGGAACTCCCGAAGGTATCGATCGTGACCGTGCCGTCACAAGTAGCGGTATACAGATACCAGACATCGTTGCCGGAGACAGTGCACGAATTCTGTTCGTCAACTGCACCCGCCGTCATGTTATTACCAACGGCAGCCGGCACGCCGTCGCTTACCGCGAGGGCCGAGAAGCAAGTATCGTTTTGTGAACCACCCCAGGCGTTCGTCGCCAACGCCAGGATCAGCGCGTGGCAAATACCAATTTGTTGGATTCGTATACTCATCAGTCCATTCCTTCTATTCGTTGCGGCCGTCCCCCCCCAATAGCGCGCTGGAGAAGTGCGTTGCGTCCGTAAGCGAGAGATTTCGTTCCCCAAGGAGGCAGCAGAACGTAAGCGAATCAGGAGACTCGCTGGAGTTATGCGAATGAACCGTTGGGGCGAAAGCACCGCTTAAGGACCAAATGACTTTTTCAACGCGTTGCTAAGGGACAGTCAGCCGTTGTTCTCGTCGCCCGCATCTTCATTGTTGGCGTTACTTTCATCATCACTGCCGTCGTCAACGCCGTCGTCGGCACCATCCGGATCGATCGGAAGCCCACCACCATCCTCATCTTCAAGCACATCGAGATCCTCGGTGGTCGGCGTACCCTCGGGGCTTTCGTCACTTTCATCGCTCTCGATCTCGTCAGGATCGGAGGCATCGGTACCCTCATCTTCGTTCGCTTCGCCACGGAATGTGGCTAACTCATCCTCTAACGGGTTGAAATCGATACCGTCGCCAATGAAGTCTCCATCTGTATCGAAGTCCTCAGGATTCAAACCCAGAGCAATCTCGTCGCGATCGATCAGGCCATCGTTGTCGTCATCGAAGTCGCCATCTCCGTCGGGATCAGGATCATAGATGTCACACACACCATCGCGGTCGGAATCACTCTGTTCATTGCATTCCGCATCGACCGACATGCACAACTTCTCAGGCCTGGAGTCAGGATCACCAAGGACCACAAAACAAACCTCGCCGCCCTCACAGTCGCTATCTGAAGAGCACTTCACTTCGGACAACGGACCACGTGCTGCAGCCTCCGCCGGCGGTACGCATTCACCGTCGTCACAGACTTCACCGGCACGTCCGCGACAATCCCAGTTGGATTCACACTCTTCATCACGTTTGTCATCGTCATCCAGATCTCCATCGTCATCCGGAAGATCTGGAAGTCCATCGGCATCGTCATCGTTGTCGATGAGATTGTGCACACCGTCGCCATCGTCATCTCGATCCTGAATTCGATTGAGCAGACCATCACCGTCGATATCGTCATCGTCCTCGTTGGCTATCCCATCGCCGTCGACATCGTCGTCATAGGCATTTCGAATCCCATCGCCATCGACGTCGGGATCTTCGCCGTTGTCGATACCGTCACCATCGATGTCAGGACCATCGGAAGGATCGAACGGGTTCAGTGCGGCCACGATCTCATCGAGGTCGATCAATCCATCACCATCTGAATCGCCGAGCAATCCAACCAGCGCTCGCTCTTCGTCGGAAAGGAGTGGACATGAATCGCAGACGTCAACCGCAACACCCACACATGCAGCGGACCAGTTCTCACTGCAACATGCGGGAATCACGTCGCACACGCAGTCTTCGACTTCCTGGTCATCACATCCGATCCGCTCAAACGGAGTGGCCGCAGACGAACAGCAACTGCTGCTCGTACTGTTAGTTCCGCCAGGGGCTATAGTCGCAAAGGCCGGTACGCCTCCATCGTCGACTTCCGGCATCATGCTGTTGTTGCAACCGATAGCAGAAAGGACAAACAAGATTTGAATAAGAACCGGTGTTGCCTTAAACACGTGCATAGTACTTGCCTCGTTGTGAATGGGTTAGGCAGTGTGCGACAAATCGCAAGTCAGTAACAAGTAGGAATGGCATTTGCCGATAGACACTGGGATGAACCGGCAGCCATGCCACGTCCGCGGCGACACGAACGAAAGCATGGCCTGAACAACAGTGCCGGTACACCACAACGACTCTTCATGCCGTCAGGACAAACGACTACTCAACTTCGATGCGAATTGGGAATGTCACCGTGCAAGGACCTCCGGAAAGACTGATCGTATTGATACTGAATCCGCCCGAACTGAGTATTTCAGAGGTCGAGACGATTGTCGTATCCTCCAGGGTGCACGTATTGTTTTCTGTATTCGACCCGTCACAAGCCGTGAGAACCTGGGCGTCAGTCTCAAGGACAATCGGCTCGCCTAGAGGCAGCACGAATGACACCGACTTAAAAAAGGCGATTCTTTCCCAGTTAGAGGTTGTGGCCAGGTGCTGACCGCCAATAGCACAAGGGGCAGCGACGCAGCTGATTCCCGGAACTGGAACCAGATCGCAATCCTGGATCAAAATTGAATTGCCATCTGATAAGGGGCGAACCACTTTCACCTGAAAGTCCCAGTTTCGCGTACCGGCCGCAGGACCGGTGCCTAAGTTGAGAATCTCTTCAAGGTACACAGTGACAAAGTAATCGGGGACAAGCGGGTCGCTTCCGTCGGCAATCTCCCTCTGGTCGGAACGGCCGTCACCATCGGTATCCGTAACCGAAGGATCCGTCGCATCGCCGGTATCGCCGAACTGGCCCTGCGCGATCGAGTCTTGACCGACAAATTCAAGGTTGTCGTTTCGGCCGTCAAAATCTGAGTCGGCAAGCAACGGGTTGGAAAGGACATCTTGCACGGTTCCATCGCTCGAAGAAACGACCTTCCAACCGGTGAACAACTCAAACTCGTCCGACAGTCGATCATTATCCGTGTCTTGAGACGTGAGACTTGTACCCAGTTTCTGCGAATCCTGATCAGTCAGGAAGAAGCCGCTGTACAGGAAGTTGTTCTGGAAGTACTCACCAAAATCGGCGAACTCGTCAAAGTCGAGCAGTCCGTCACCATCGGTGTCGACGTCCGTGGGATCCGTACCGATCGTCTGCTCAAGGAGATCAGGCAGACCATCAAAGTCGGTGTCCGGCTTGCTCGGGTCCGAGTAGACCGTCTTGGTGATGTTTCGAATGATGCCCTGTGCTTCGCAGTCATGGCAGTCGGTTCCAAGATCGCACGCACCGAGCCGAACACAGGATGTGACCAGAGCCGCACAGTCCGAGTCTTGCACGCACAACTCCCCATCCTCTGCCGAGTTGGCGCAACTTAGAGTGAGGCCACTGCAATTCGGCGCACAATCCGCGTCCGTAAGGCACGACGGGCCTGGTAGCTGTCCGCCACACCGGAACCCAAATTGTCCAGCATCCAAACACTGCGCAAAGACACCCGTGCAAGCCGCATCGCTCGCGCACGATTGACTGCTGTTGGTGCAAATGCCTCCCGAAACAACGTTGCTGCAAGTGGGAATCGGGGCCGAACCACAGTCTGCCGCAGTGGTACAAGGCTGACCAACCTGGGGACCTGCACCACAGACTCTGCCACTGTCCTGGCAAACACCGTCATGGGCCAATCCACACGTGTTATTGCACAACTCCAGGTTGACCGTCCAACCCACATTCATGTTCTCAATGCTATCAGGCAATCCATCCGCGTCCGTATCGCGGAAAGCGAGGGCATCAGATGGATTCAAGTTGTTCGATCCGAGCGCCACTTCAATACCGTCCGACAACAAGTCGCCATCCGTATCCGGATTGTTGGGATCCAAATGGGTCGGAGGGGAGGACGGAACCGAATTGCATTGGGCAGCAAAACCACCAGCATCATCATTCAGTTCGGTATAGTCGTCGATACCGTCGTCGTCCGTGTCACTCTTTCGCGGGTCTGTGCCGCAGGTCCGCTCCACGCTGTCGAGCACACCGTCACCGTCCGAGTCAGTGGAACGCGGATCAGGAAACGCCTTATAGCGACGCCCGTCCGCAATATCGACGAACCACCCCTCACGAATCTCAGCAACGTCTGAAATGGAGTCGCCGTCGCTATCCTTGTTGCGGTCGCTGCTGCCAAAACTGGCTTCATGGCGGGCAAACAACCCGTCGCGATCAATGTCTTCTTCAAAACCGAGGAAGAGGTTCATGCGCGGTTTGAGCGTAATGTCCCCGAAGTTCGTTCCAATCTCGATACCCTCAGTGGAATAGACGAACCATGCGCGGTTACTTAAACCGGTCGATGCACTCTTGAATCGAGTCAGCACCTCGGTGCCATCACATCGTGGCGTGACGTCGACGCAAACACCCGAATTGGGAATGCAGTCGTTATCGTTGGTGCATGCGGCCCCCTCATTGACGGAAGATTCATCACAGAATCCACTGCCCTGACAAGTAGCCGTGACGGCGCAGTCGGAATCAACCGCACACGCGACGCCGGCTTCTGAGCCGCCGACACACAATAACCCGGAAAGCCCCGAGCACTCTTCATCCAGATCGCACACATCGCCTGGACCGCGAAGCACGTCGTCTCCAGAAGGAACCGTATCGATGATCCCATTCGGCCCCGGTAGAATGATGTCGACGCCAGGATTGACCGCCTGTCCGACACCGGTGATGCCAAGTGCGTATTCGTCGTCATTGGCCGGAACCGTGTTGACAAGCCCGTCGCCCGCCTGGTCTGCCGGCTCCGCAATACGCGGCGTAGTAAACGAATTGCAGGTCATCGACGTAGCATAGCCTTCAGTGACGGCCGGCCGGTCGTCACCATTGGGAACGGCCGTATCCAGAATGCCGTTTTCACCAGCAGAAATCACAACGGTGATGTCGCTCAATCCGGTCGTCCCAATGTTGAACTCCTGAACGTCATCACCCGCTGCCGCCGTCTGAACGGCTCCGTCAGGACCGGCAACGATCGAATCAAAAACAGGATTGTCGTCTTCCTTGGTGATGCCAAGGATGTCCTGCAACGCATAGTCGAGCGGAATGCCACGCAAATTACCTTTGTCATCAAAACCGCCCACGTAACCACCCGCCGGCCCGACGATTCCGTTATTGTCGATGGAACCTGCAATAGCCACACTGTGTTGCTCGATCTCGCCGTTACCCGGGTCGATCACGATAACCGCCGTACGGTCATTGGCTTCCTGAGATGTGAAGGCGAAATTGCGCCCAAATTCATCGGTAATATCAAAGTTGGAGGGCACCACCAGTGGACCCTGTGGAGAACGAATCAAACTCTCAACCAACGCCGGAAACGCCTCGCTCGTTCCCATGTTGATCGGTCCTCGCTCACTCAATAGAGGGCCGAGATTCAAGGTCGTCGACTCGCCCGAGGCCAGTTCGGAATTCGGCACCAGAGTCGCAATCGGAACATACGTTTCACGGTTCGAGCCCAGTTGGAGCAACGACAGTTCAAGATTGGAAACGGAGAACGCAATGTCACTGACCGCACGGATGGTCAAGGGCGCACTGATACTCGCACCAAACACTTCTCGTGTCACGGACTGCGTTTCAGTAAACTCCTTCCCCTTGGCCAAAGATGATTCGTAAGCATTCTGCAATGAAGCCGTGGTCGTCGTGTTCGACCCACTGAACTCATCCGAGTTGCTGAAGTAGCCGCCGGACACCTCAAACGTCGGCTTCGTGCCCTCAAAACCGAGGCTCCCACCAATCTCCCAGCCTTCTCGCTTGATCTTGCTGTTGAACTTGATGGTGCTGGTATCTGAACTGTCAGCAAAAGATGCAGATGTTGATGAAATCTCAGTCACCGTCTGCCCGGACTCGTCAACATAGGTATAACGCTCGTCGATCAGCAACTGGAGGTCACCAACGTCGAATTCCCACTCCGGCAGATCGCCACGGCGCGGGTTACGGCTGAGTTGCAGGACTTCTCGGTCATCATCAAGACCGTCACCATCAGTATCCGCAAGAATCGGAGACGTCTTGTAGAAACTCACTTCCAGAAAATCGTCCAGCTGGTCCTCGTCAGTATCCTGGTCAATCGGATTCGAAAAGAAGAGGTTGAACTCGCGTTCATCATTTATGCCGTCACCATCCGTATCCGGCTGACGGGGGTCAGTGGCCAACTCGCGCTCCGTGAAGTCGCTCAGACCATCACCGTCCGTATCCGCAATCAACGGATCCGACGTCACGTCACGCACCTGCGTCTCACGGCGATCAAAAACACCGTCACGGTTCGTCAACTCAACCGTCACAGCCCATCCGCCCTGTTCCACATGGTCCGGAAGCCCGTCGCCATCACTGTCTGTCAACGAGCAAACACAAGGACCATCGGCGTCACAATCGCCATCACCGGTGCACGCGACACCGGAAAGCGTACAGACGTTGCTGCAGTTCGGCGGCAATCCACGGAACGTGGCGATTGCCGGATCAACAAGCAGTTCCGGCGGCGCAATCTGGTTACCCTCAAGGTCCACCACGTTGACGACGCGAATCGTATACGTCAGCTCGTTCTGAGACAGCGTTGTCAAACGAATCGCATCCTTCTGCGGTAGCACGTACGCAGCATCGGTAACCGCCAGCCTGCCCGCTTCCGAATTCTGATTCTCCTGCACGATCATGTAATTCGACGGCTGCAAGGCACTCAAGCTCATCCGCTTGTTGAACGTCACAATGACACTTGTATTGCTCGTGGCCACCGCACCAACAACACGAGGAGGTGCGTACGTCTCCACATCCATCGGGAGACCACCTGCAACCTGAACCTGATACGACTCTTCAGGAAGAAGATCATCCGTCACCAGCGTGACATGATCACCCTCGACACCCACTTCAACTTCACGAACCGGAAGCTTGTTCGCCGAAGAATCGAGCACGGCATAACTGGACGGCCGCGACGCATCAGGACCCGCAGGAGCGTCAAACCTCAGTAAAATGCGCTTGGCATCCAACGCCCGCGCTTCAAGGACATCAGGTAGAACCCGGGACGATGCCTCCATCCCCCCAATCGAATCACCGCATCCCTGAATCGCTAAAACTGTCCCAACAAAGACAAAGGACACGACAATCTGTCCGCAAGACCGAAAACGCCGTCTTTCTCGCGCAAAACGGGATGCGGATCGAATCCCACCAGCTGCTGTTCTCCACGTTCGCATCATAAAATGGCCTCCCCTGTATAGCGCTGTCATGAATATCTCGATCCGAGGTTCGACTTGATCAAGTCTGAACAGACGGATCCGCTTATTGGTGCAATAGGTCAGGACCGACGAGAACGTCGCCCCTTCAACTCGCTACACGCAACGCCAACAGCGAAAGCGCCATTTTTCTGAGAATTTTGTTAGAATCCCAAGCAACTATCGCTTGGTTCACTACCTGGATCGTGAGCCTGTTCGCTCCGATCCTCTGAGGAAATGCAAACATGGACGCTGAAACGGGCTACACAACAATGCTGCTCGACCGCATTCGATCAGGTGACGCGCAAGCAACAGAAGAACTTCTCCCCATCGTCTACAGTCATCTCCGGGATGTCGCCGGAGCCTACTTCCGAAGGCAGCCGAAAGACCTGACACTACAACCCACCGCACTCGTGCATGAGGCATTTCTCAAGCTTATGAATGCCGCTGATACGGATTGGAAGAGCAAGGCCCATTTTTGTGCGGTGGCAGCAACAGCTATGCGACAGATTCTCCAGGATCACGCCCGAAAGAGACTTTCTGAAAAACGTGGCGGAGAATACAAGCGGATTCCGTTAACCAACGTAGAGAAGCCGCAAGAAACTGAGGTTGTTGATTCGACAGACTTGGAAGCAGCGCTGGAACGCCTGTTCGAGCTTGATCCGCAACAGGCCCGCGTTGTTGAGCTGCGGTTTCTCGGTGGATTGACGATCGAACAGGTCGCGCATGTCATGAACTTGTCAGTGCGCACAGTAGATCGTTATTGGCAGCACGCAAGACTGTGGCTGCGACGCGAACTTCAAAAACCGTCCTGACATCAACCAGATAGGCTGCCATGATCTCACCTGAACAACACAAGAAAGTCGCCGAGGTCCTGACGGAACTCGAAGACCTGCCCGAAAGCGAACGCGATACCGCCATCGAACGGCTCTGTGGGAATGACTGGGTCATTCGACGGGAGGTAGAGTCCCTGCTCGACTTCGACGACGACCGAACCGGTGACTTCGTAAACGCACTGGAAAAGGGAAATGCACCCGAAATAGTTGCCGAGATGCTCTCGAACTCATTACTCGGGAATGACGCAACACGACCGGAGTCAATCGGCCGCTATCACATTATTGAACTCCTCGGCGAAGGCGGTATGGGCGTCGTCTACAAGGCCCAACAGGATCAACCCAATCGACTTGTTGCCTTGAAAGTCATTCGTTCAGGCTTTGCCACGCCGCAACTCATGAGACGCTTCCAACGCGAAGTGGAAGTACACGGACTCCTGCAACACCCGGGCATCGCACACATCTACGAAGCCGGC
>JBMYUM010000053.1:0-7819 GCA_049605375.1 Phycisphaerae bacterium
ATGTTTCCACGGAGTCATGGCTGACGCGCGTTACGCGCGCGGCACAGAAATTGGAAGAGGCTGCATCATCGTCGAACTCACTACGGAAACGCGGCCGCCGAAAATCCAAGGCATCGTAGCGGTGCCGTAAGAGTCTCCCCTGTTGGGGGGTATTGAGAACGTGGTATCAGGCAACGGCATGCCTGCTGAGAAAATGGTATGGAAACCCATCCCGCCAACAAGCTCACAAAACGTGACGGTATCACCTTTCGGCAGGCTCTCCAGCCGCAAGCGACAAAATCGATTCAGGTGGTGGGTCAGGACCTCATCCTCCATGGGTGCCATGGTGTGTTCTGGGAACAAGGCCATACGTTGTTCGTCGCTGATACTCATTTCGGCAAGGACCACGTCTTCCGGCACGCCGGGATTCCCGTTCCACACGCCGTCTCGGAAGGCACACTTGCACGCCTCGATGCGATGCTCGACGACTTCAAGCCGCAGCGGTTGATCATCCTTGGCGATGTGCAGCATGCTCCGCTTGCCGTCGAAGGACCGATCATGCGCGCGCTTCGCTTGTGGCGCCGCAAGTACAGAGACCTGAACGTCGCTGCCGTTATCGGAAATCACGACTGTTCGGTCGAGACGTTGCTTGAAGATCTGGACATACGGTCACTTGGTCACTCCGCCTCTTTTCCTCCTTTCGAACTGCAGCACCACCCCACTCCCTGTGCGGATCGTTTCGTCCTTGCGGGTCACGTGCATCCGGTGTTTCGGCTAGCGGATTTTGGTGTCGTCGGGATGAGAATGCCCTGTTTCTATCTGCAAGAAGGCGTGCTGACACTGCCTGCCGTCGGTGCTTTTACGGGCGGGCACGCCGTTCAACCTACAGCGGGTGAAGAGGTGTTTGTTTGCCAGGACGGCTGTGTCGTCGGGCTTCGATGACACACCGTCAGTGCGTGCCGATCCACACGTGGCGAGAACTGCGTGAGTGCCGCACGCCCTGAAGGCCTATAACCATCGTCGCAGCGTTGCATATGTTTCCGGCCGCAGCTACGATATTTTCATGGGGTAAGGAAGTCCTGCACACTCAAGCGATCTTCAACACGGCATCTCGTTCGTTCATGTAGACGCTGTCATTGTTCGAGAATGTGGCCGACACGGAAGTCGAACCGTAGCAGACGTGTTTCGAATTCCGGGTGGCCGCAGTGCCTGATCCTGATGGCAATCATCGGGTCATCCTCCGTGGCAGCCAACGTCCCCGTTCCAGTGAATATCAATGGTCGTTCAGGGCGACAATTCGACGCCGCAGGCAATGAACCGGCAGATCGGTTCGTACAGGCTGCTCGACTTTCTTGGTCGTGGCGCCCAGGGTTCCGTCCACAAGGCTGAACATACGGCGACGGGACAGCTTGTTGCCTTGAAGATCATTCGCGACGGTTTTTTCTCCAAGCCTTCGGACCGTGAATTGTTCGTTCGCGAGTGCCGGACGATTGCGAAGCTTGATCATCCTGCCATTGTTCCCATTATTGATGACGGTTCGCCGGATGGCATTCAGTTCTTCGCCATGCCGTACATTGAGGGCATTGAGTTGCATGCGTGGGCTCGTACGCGTGCCGATCTTCGGTTTGGATTCAGTGACAGGCGATTACCGGTCTTTCTTCAGATATGCGATGCGCTGGACCACGCACACGTGCGCGGTATCGTCCACCGCGACCTGAAACCCGAGAATATTCGGATCGATCGTTACGACCGCCCTTTCATCCTTGATTTTGGCTTAGCGAGTGATGAGCAACGATCATCGATCCAGGAGACCGGGCGCGGCTTCAAGGGTACTTATTTCTTCGCCTCACCTGAGCAGATCAGGCATGAGTCGACTGACCAGCGATCGGATGTCTACACGCTGGGTGTGCTACTCTACTTTCTGCTGACGGATGCTTTCCCTTTTTCAGATGCTACTCAGTCTGAGTTTGAGTGGCACCATCTTGTGGGCACACCGCCGCGAAGCGCAAGGCGGCGCAACGCTCGTGTGCCTCGTGTGCTGGATCGGATCGTCCGAAAGGCGCTTTCCCACCGACCTGATGACCGATACCAATCGGCGGCGGAGCTTGCCGACGATATTCGACGATATCTGGCCGGTGAAGCGACGTCTGCGCGAGGTGAACGTCCCCATCGCCCCTTGTTGCGGTTCGTCAGACGTCATCGTGGCGGTCTTCTGATTTCCATGGCGCTGATTGCGATCGCCGTGTTGGGGATTCGCAGCTACATGGACCAGCGGCACCTTGCGTCGTCGAATCCATTCGATCTTCACACGGAAACTCAGGCGGCCATTCGTGATGGTGATTGGGATCTCTTTCTTCGTCACGGTACGACGATTCGCCGCCAGTTAGCCAATCTGGAACGAAGTCCTTATCCCGGTTATGTGGAGCGTGCGGCGCAGTTTCGAAAAGGGTTGTATGAATCGCTGCTTGATGCATCGCCGCCCCCGCATGTCTTGGCATGGTTGCAGGATGATCCCCCCCTTCCCGGGTTCGGTCGTGTGATCGATGCCAATCATGATCTGTTCGCAGACGAATACTCAAACGAAGGCCGCACACTCTGGAAACAGATTCACGATGAGTACCATCTCTGGGATACGCTTCCTCCTGATATGATCGGTATTACGCAGGACGTTCGGCGGAAGGAATGGCGGGATTCTCCGGCGTTCGAGGAGGTACGCATGAACCTCCCGAATTATGAGCCGGGCATGCGTTTCGTCGCGGAAGTCCGCGCGTTGCGCGACACTGTCCTTCGCATGGATCGTTCGCGTTGAGTCGTTGCTTTGCCGTGATGAACCGCTTCAGTCTCCTGACTCACTTTCGCAAGGACATGGGACGGGTCTGTCTCCTGGAAAGCAGGCGACGCGTGGCGGCAACGTGTAGCAGGTTGAAAGCATGGTCAGGCAGCATGAACGCGTTTCGCGGCCAGGTCGCGGCCGGGTTACACCTCGAATCACAACAATGACCAGAACGATCATGAGCATGGCGGCCAAACGTGCGCGCATTGTCTCCCCTCCTCCATGAGTTTCAATGGGATTCTTCTTTCGTCGAAACTATAGAGGTGTAAGGGAAGTCAATCCATGTCGATGCGCGGAATCGTCCGCCTCATTTTGCGACATCGTCGTAAGCCATTCAGGTTGGTTCGAGTGGTCAGACCGAGTTTGACACAAGATGTGAGACTGGGGCGTCTCAGGGCGATGCGCTTTGTGTTTGGCGTCAGTCCCCCTTTTTCGAATCGATAATACGTACGCGCGTTTTCGCCTCTCCCTCGTCTTGATCCATGACGAAGAGTTTTACGCGCGGAAGCACACGTTCCAGCGCCTGCAACTCGTACCGGCTTCGGAACAGCCGCGGCTCGCTTCGGTATGCGTTGAGAATGCTGAGGAACCGTGTCGATTCGCCGCGTGCTCGGCTCACACGTGAATAGGCATACGACTGCGCTTCCGACTGACGGGAAGCGGCCTGCCCACGTGCCTGCGCCAGGGAGCGCGCAGCCGCTGTCGCGGCCCAATCTTCGGCACGTTCGCCATCTTTTTTTGCACTCACAACATCTTGAAAAGCAGTCAACACTTCTTCGGGTGGGTCGATCGCTTCGAGGTCGGTTGCGACAATCTGAATTCCAGCTCCGTAATTATCAAGAATCGTCTGCGATTCGCGCAGTGTGTCGAACTGAAGTGCAGCTTTCGCACCGGTAAAGGCCTGATCAACAGGCATTCCGGCTAATTGTTCAATGAGAACCGCCCGAACGGTATGGCGAACCAGTTGATCGGGATCGGCCGTGTTGAACAGGAATGCAGCAGGCGACGAAACCTGGTATTGAACCACCATTCGAACGGAGAGGATGTTGACGTCGCCGCTGAGCATATCGTACGAACCCGGAAGACGGGTCGTGCCGGCTGCTTCGCTCGGTGGTGTGCTGCCGGTGTCATTCGCCGATTGCGGGTTGATGCTGTTTCCGAGGTTGTATGCCTGATCATCAAGTGCGGACGATTCCATCGTCACCGGCATGCCGATAATCAAACGACGAATCTCCATGGTCTTCGGTCGATCGACCTTACAGAATGGCCATGGCAGCGCGTAGTGCAAACCGGGCTGAAGCTTGGCCGTGGTCTCGCTTGCGGCGCCGAACCAGCGCACGACGCCACGTTCGTCGGGCTGCACAAAGAACACACCCGATGCAAAATAGCCGACGAGTGCAAGGATGAAGGCGGCTGTTGCCAATGTGCCGGCACCTGGCCATCCTCGCTTCGACGTCACGTTCTTGTTTGATTGGCCTTGTTCTTTTGCCATCAGGGGTTCATCGTACGGGAATCGTCGTTTGGCTTGATGTACTCTGTTGATTCAAGATCCTGGCGATTGAGCAGCTTCAGGAAGCTGCTGTCCCCTGACAGGATCAGCACCGTGTCTTCATCGAGTGTTCGCTCGTAGGCCTCAAGCGTTCGGACAAATTCGTAGAATGCCGGATCTTCTCCGTACGCTTCCGCATATATTTTTGCGGCTTCGGCATCGGCTTCCCCGCGAATCCGTTCGGCCTTTTCGAGTGCTTCGGCGAGAATTTGATCGGCTTGCCGCTGTGCGTCAGCCCGAATGGTCACCGCTTGTTCTTCCCCTTCCGAGCGATAGCGCGATGCGATCACTTCGCGTTCGGCGCGCATGCGGGAGAAGACATTCTGCCGGTTCTGCTCGGGAAAACTCAGTTGCTTAATCCTGACGTCCAGGAGGTCGACCCCGTACCGCTCTTTCACGCGTTCCGCGCACCGCGATTTCACGTGCTGAAGAAAACCAGTCCAGTCGCGATCCTGATCGTTGGTGGATACGAGCACGGAGAAATCTCGTTGCCCCAGCGATGCACCGACTTCCGACACGACAACATCTCCGAGGCGAACGCCGGCGCTCTGCACATCCCCCATGGTCTGGTAGAAACGCATGACGGCGTCCTGATCTTCGATGATGCGCCAGCAGGAGTAGGTAGAGACAACGACGTTCTTACCAATGCCGGATTCTTCGTCGCGCGTCAGGAATTCCTTGTCCGGCTGGCCCGGTTCCGGATTCTCAAGTATCTGTAATCTGTTATCCAGAAAAATGGCTGTGTCGATCGGCCATGGAAGTTTAAAGCGTAGACCTGGTTCAAGCAGGACCTGCTTCGGCTTTCCGAATCGGGCATGAATGGCATACTGCGTCTGATCGACAATCAGCAGGCAGGTTGAACCCCATGCCATGATGGCAATCAGTAGTGACAATTGAACGGCACGCTTCACCGGTTTGCTCCTGTTGTCCGCGGCGATTCGATCATTGGTTGCACTGCGCCCCGTCGGCGCGTCGGCGGACGCATCATGGCCAGGCTTCCGCATTCTCCAAACTGCTTGCTCCATCGAGGATCCAGATTTCGACTTCCCCGTCGTTGCGTTGGCTTGGTTTGATGTATTTTTTCAGTTTCGGAAGTACGCGTTCGAGCATTTCGAATTCAAGTCGTCGATCGGTGATCGTCGGATGTTGTTTCCGTTCCTGAAGCAGCGCCGAGAAGCCGGCGACTTCTCCCTGCGCGCCATACAATGCGCCGGCGGCATATCCATCCGCTTCGGCAAGGCTCTGGCTTGCGTTACCTCGAGCCCTGGGGAGGATTCTCGATCGTTCGGCTCGTGCCTGGTTGATTCGGGCCGCACGATCTTCGAGTGCGCCGGCCACGTCACGAAAACTACCGTGGACAGCCAACGGCGCATGCGCGTCGACGATATGAACGTTCTGAAGAATCATTCCACATTCATACGCTGCGAGGGTTTGCCGTGCGCGATCCTCGATGGCCGCTTCCAGCGCTTGTCGCTGAGAAGTCAGTGCTGAGGTAATCGAGGCCGTCGCAAACACCGAGCGTGATGCGCCCTGCACCACAGCGTCCATCAATTCGGCCGGCTTTCCGGTATGGAAGAGATAGCGTTCAAGCGAATCGGCATCGACGTACCAGTGCGCCACGATCTGAACATCAGCGATGTTCTCGTCACCCAGAAGGCTCCAGGTATCGTCCGAAGCATCACCTGGTTCCGTCGTCGAGGGTTGATCAGATCCTGAAGAGATTGACGCCATCGCCAGCGACTCATCCGCTCGGGTCAGCTCTTTCGCCGTCGCATCCGTCCATCCGACGGTCGTCCGTTGAATTCGATCCACTGCCACCGTGGTGACACGCTCAATCGGATAAGGCCAGCACAGGTACCATCCGGGCTTCATGACAGGTCCCTGGACAGCACCGAATCGCTGCTTCAGGGCGGCTTCGCCTGGTTGAACGACAACAACGCCCTGCGATGCATAGCTCAGTAGCAGCATGAGCGGAAAAGCGACCCTGGTGATGGCCGGCGTGACGGGGATTCCCGTGTATTTGGTGATGATCGCTGCAGATCGGCTGAACCATCGCCCGCGGACCACACTGTTTGTTCCCAGCAACAGGAAGAAGATCGCACCTGCTGTCTTCAGCCAGAGCGGAAGCAGCGGCTCGTCAAGCACGCGCGTGGATACGTCGATCGGATTCGACGCGATGACGGCGTTCAGCGCCATTCCCATGAGGACTGCAGCACCGATGATCGACAGAAGGTAGATCGCAATCGTTCGTCGGCCGAGCACTTCGTTGAGCGCGCCGAGCGAACCGATGTTCGTACCTGGTCCGACAAGCAGGAAAACAAGTACCGCCCCCGGATCAACGCCCTGGGCCAGTAGTATCGCGGCGATGGGCGTGGATGCTTCCGCGCATACATACAGCGGTACACCGATCAAGACCATCAGCAGCATGGACTGCAACGGACCGCCGAGGATTGCCTGCAGGGAGTCGGCCGGAATGAACGCCTGAAGCACGGCGGCCGCGATGACGCCCAGGAGAATCCAGGCAAAAATGTCATCGAAGAGATCGACGAACGCATAATGCATCGAACGACGCAGGCGACCGACGAATGATCCTTCTGCTTCATCGTGCAGGAAATGGCTATGTGAGTGATCATGGCCATCGTGCGCATGATGGTGGTGCTCATGATCGTGGATGGTGGATTCCGCGTGGCCGGTATCGTCTTCGTCGTTCTTTTGTTGTTTGTCGAGAAGGATTTCGATGGCACCTGCGCTCAGTGCTGTGAAGGCAGCCGCGATCGGTCGGAAAATGGCCCATAGCGGGCCGAGCAGTGAATAGCTCAGCAGGATGGAGGTGACACTGGTTTCCGGCGTTGAGATCAGGAAGGAGAGAACTGCGCCCTTTCCGGCTCCCTGCTTTCGAAGCGCGAGCGCGGTGGGCAGGACGCTGCAGGAACAGAGGGGAAGCGGAACACCCAGCACCGCGGCCCAACCAACGGAAGACAGCTTTCGCCCGGCCAGCAAGCGCACCAATCCTCGTCCTGAAAAGCCGGCTTCCAGCAAGCCGGCGATGAGGAAGCCCAGCAAAATATAAATGGCCGATTCAGTAAGAATCTGCCACGCTGCAAGAAGAATATCCATGGATCGATCCGATGCTCCCATCAATGGATCGCATGATAAAGCAAAACGGCCAACGAGCAAAACGAATCGGTCGCTGATGGGTACGTTTCGAGTGAGCGTGTTTGGCGGTAATCTGTTACGGCCCGAAAATATCTACCTTTCCGGGTCGGGATGCATAGAATGCAGAGGAAGCGGCCGAGGTCAGTTGGTCTGACGTTGAGTGGAAGGCTGCGCATGGAAGGAGCCTGATGGAACAGCGAAGCCCCAGCCCTCGATCGCAAACAGGACGCGGTTTGTTGATCATTGCATCCGCGGTCGTGGTCATTGCCGGCATGCGGGCGGCATCTGCGTTCCTGGTACCG
>JBMYUM010000053.1:7829-14528 GCA_049605375.1 Phycisphaerae bacterium
GATCCTCCTGGCGATCTTTCTAACGATCATTCTTGATCCGTTGTTGACCTGGCTTGTTCGACACCGTTGGCCCAAGGCCGTCGCGGTAACGATCGTCATGCTGGTCACGCTGATGACAGGCATTGTTCTTCTGGGACTGTTCGGTACCGCTGCAGTCAGCTTCGGCGACAAGCTTCCGCAGTATCAGACGGCGATCGACGATTTTGTGGCGCAGTTTCGCGAGCCGTTATCTCGCCTTGGCATTGACACATCCCGTGGAATTTTCGCCGAGATGCTCGACGCAAACGCCGCCGTCAATCTGCTGACGCTGTTCTTCAACTCGGTGAACCAGCTTCTGAAGTACAGCTTCCTGGTACTTGTGACGACGTTCTTCCTGCTGCTGGAATGGTCGGCACTGGCGCGCAAACTGGCGGAGATTGATTCTTCGCGATACGACCTGGAAGGACGATGGGCGACCATCATAGAGAACGTTCGGCGTTACATTGCCATCAAGACGAAGATCAGCCTGGCAACCGGTTTCCTGATCGGGCTCACGTTGAAGTTTCTTCAAGTCGATTATGCCGAAGTGTGGGGCGTCGTTGCGTTCCTTTTGAATTACGTACCGAATATCGGCGCGTTGATCGCGGCAATCCCTGCCACCCTGTTGGCACTCGTTCAGGCCGGCCCGACCACGGCTATCTGGACCGTACTGACTTTTCTTGTCATCAATCAGATTCTGGGCACCGTGATCGAACCTCGGCTTCAGGGTCGTGGGTTGGGTCTTTCGCCGCTGGTCGTCTTCCTCTCATTGATTTTCTGGGGCTGGGTCTTTGGCGCGGTTGGGGTTCTTCTGTCCGCCCCCTTGACGATGATCGTCAGGATTGTGTTCGAGAGCAGCGAGAGAACACGTTGGATTTCCGTGATGCTGGGTCCACCACCCAAGTTGGATCGCGGCACAACGCGTGTTGGCGTGCTTTCTGACCCGGATGCCTGATGTCTTGCCTGTTGGCTACACCGTATCACCTTGGTGGATGAACTCTCTTGCCATTTTGTCGGTGGCTTGCTCGACTGGAATTCGAATCGTAAAGCGCGTTCCACCGCCTGGGCTGGAATCAAGATGAAGCGTGCCTCGATGGTTGTTGGTGATGATCATGTAGGAGACAGCCAGACCCAACCCGGTTCCCAAGCCAGGTTCTTTGGTGGTAAAGAACGGTTCAAAGGCGCGAATTCTGACATCTTCGTCCATGCCGGGGCCGTTGTCTTCGACGATGATCACGGCGTACGGGTTGCGGTGGCGCAGCGTGATTTTGATTGTGGGTCGCGGCTGGTGACCCGGTTCTGCCATCCCCGCTTCGAACATGGCTTCTGCGGAGTTCTTCAACAGGTTAAGCATGACCTGCTCGATTTCAGTGCTCGCGCAGTCGACCATGGGGAAATCACTTTCGAAGTCTTTCTCCAGTTGGACGCTTCGAAAGTTCCTGCGTTTGGCCATTCCGTAATCATTCATCGCAAGGTCGATCGAGTTATTGATGATTGACGGCAGGTAGACCGATCCCATTTTAGAGTCACTCTTGCGGCTGAACTGCAACATGTTCGAGACGATTTTCGCTGCCCGGGCACCCGATTCACGAATGTCGCTCAGCATTTGAAAGACCTTGCGTGAATCGAGATAACGGTTCATCGCGTTGAGATTCACGCCGCTCTGATCGGCCACTTCTCGATTCTTCTCCAGATCGATGGATGTACGCCTGAGGATGTTCTCTACGCCCAGGAGTACGGCTCCGATCGGATTGTTAATTTCGTGCGCCATCCCCGCGGCCAGTCCGGCCACCGAGAGCATTTTCTCTGATTGAACGAGGATTTCCTGTAGTCGGATTCGCTCGGTTGCATCGTCGATACGAAGTACGGCGCCTTGCACACCATCGGCAAGCAAGGGGTAGATGGTTATGTCGACCGGTCGAACATCGCCGTTCGGAAGCGCGAACTTATCGTTTTCTCGGTAGACCGTGCCTCCTTCGATTGCCTTTTCGATTCTCCGATAGACGCTATGCAGTGGCTCATAAGCTTCTCCGATGAAGCGCCCCTGGGCTTCCGTCGATGGTTGGCCACTGAACTGCTCCGCCTGCCGGTTCCAATGTGTCACGCGTCCCTTCTGATCAACACCGATGAGAACTGACGGCATGGAGTCAATGATGTTGTTGAACAACGCACGAAGCCTGCGTGTTTCTTCGTCCGCCTGCTTTCGTTCGGTAATGTCCGGGAACACAGCCACCCCGGCGATGATCTCTCCCTTTGCGTTTCGAACCGGCGCAGCATTAACAAGAATGCAGCGATGATCGTTGGTCCCCTGCACCATGATCATCTCAATGTTGCTGAAGGTCTTTCCTTCGAGTACGGCGCGTGACAACGGAAGATCAGCCCCGTTCCATGGGGTTCCGTCGGGATGCAGAAGCTGCCACTGTGACGGATGCGATTCGTAGGGAATGTCGGTCAAGCGATGCTTTTGATCTGCCCCTCGGATCCCCAGGGCGGCGGAGTTAGCCATACGAATCCGGACATCGGGCGCATCGGCAATAACAACACCTGCAGGACTGGCTTCGATGGCGGCCTCCAGTAACGCACGGGTTCTCTGGAGTTCCTCCTCAGCGTCGAGGCGATCGCTGATGTCGATCTGCGTACCCCAGGCTTCGGTCATGCAACCGTTCTCGAACACGCTGTGGCCAAGGGTTAGAAAGGACCGGACGGTGCCATCACGCATTTTCTCTTTGATGACATGGCGTTCCCAACCATAACCGGACTCAATCCAGTTTCGGAGGATGGATTCTGACGAATCCTGGTACTGCTCTCGCATTTCTTCGAGGGTCAGTCCGATCACATCTTCCTTACGCTTGAAACCGTGCCACTCTGCGAAGACATCGTTGACCTCAGAAATGATGGCCTCTCGCATGAGCCACTCCACCTGCTCGTCTTCGGAAAGCGAGAGTGGCATCGGTTTACGGAGCGTGTATCTCCAGATGCCGGCAACGTTGGATGCAATGAACCCGCGATAGCGCCGTTCGGTTTCCTTCAACTTCTTTTCGAGAACACGTCGTTCGGTGATGTCAAAGAACAAGCCGTCGAGTGAGGGTGGCAACGATTCTTCCTGCGGTCGCGGTCGCCCGCGTTCGCGAACCCATCGGGTGCTGCCGTCACCGTGTCGCACGCGGTAGTCGATCACGTAGTTCTCGCCGGCCTCTACGGAATCGCGGCGTTTTTCCATGACCCACTGCTGGTCGTCCGGGTGAATCAAATCCCGCCAACCAATCCATTCCTTGGTCGAAGCATGTCCAGTCGGATGGCCGAAGAGTGACTCCATCGAATCGCTCATATAGAGGATGCGTTGTTGCTCGTTTGCGATGCATCGAAAGGCAACGGCTGGTACGAGCGTCAGCAACTTGTCAAGAAGTTCGATCTCCTCCATCCGCCGTTCCGCAAGGGTGGCGAGGTCGTAGAGTCTGTTCCGCGCATCATCTGGTATCCCGACAGGCTCGCCGCGCAGCAACGCGGCATGATCAATGCCGATTCGTCCTGACGCTGAAGATAAAAGCGAACTGGGCGGCATCCATCGTGTTCGCGAATCGCGGGCGAGGTTTGAAGCGACCGAGCGGATCGGTTTCATGATGAAGAGATGCGCGGCGATCAATACCGTGATCATCAACGCAAACAAGGATGCTGCGTTTTCAACGACAGCGATGAACGTATCCGCTTCAGCATCGGTTTGGGTTGAGGATCGAATAACATCAAGGACGGCTTCGATGTCCTCTTGTGCCATGTCGGGAGATTTGCTTTTGAGGCTGACGCGAACCCTCTCTTCGTCGACCGTCGCACCGGCCGCACCAAGGGTATACCAATGCCGAAAGCCCGTCAGCATCAGCAGACCGAAGGAAGCCACCAGCAGTGTCAACATGAAACGGTGTGGTATCCGCATCGATGTGTTTCCGATTCTCTCTCGAACAAGATAGGCACGAAGCTACAAGTATAGCAGTTCACTACATGGCGAGCCAACAAAAGATCATGTGAGCGAATGAGACGGCAGCAAGCAAATGGAATCGGAAATGGCGAAGCCCTGGGGAAAGTGCTGATCTGGGATGATTCCCTATCTGGTCAATGCGAGGTACCAGCATCCAGCCAATACCAGGATCGATGCAGCCGCAGTCGTGGACTGCCAATAATATGACTCACGCGGTAGCGCATACCGGGGCAGGCTTGACCAGCGAGCGAGGCCGTAGCCTGTGAGGCACCCGACAGCGAATCCACAGAGGTGTGCACCGACGTCCACGCGCGACGGTCCCGGGTCGCCCCCTCCGGTGCCGAGAAATCCGAGCAGGACGGCCGCTCCGACCAGCGGCGCCCATCGTTGCATACGAGTCCACCCCGCCCGGCGACGGACGACCCAACCGCATCCTGCCAATAGTCCCAGCGCCGCAAACACACCGGTCGATGCCCCAATGGACCGGTGACTACTGGATTGGAGCGTAGCGTTCAGCAGGTTCCCGCCTGCTCCCGCCAGCAGCACACTGAGCCACCCGATACCGATCCCGAGATATTGAAAAAGGAAGAACACGAAGAGAGTACCGATAATCAGGTTTCCGAACAGATGCAGCACATCTGCGTGCAGCGTCAGCGCCGTCACGACGCGCCACCACTCCCCTTCGCGGACAAGCAACGCGTCGACCCGCCCGAGTTCAACCCAGGACTTCGACCATGCCTGCGTTGTCGCCCATCGATGAACGATGAGCAAGACGATGGCATAGGGAATCACGGCGGCCACCCAGCCTGTTCGCCCGCTGATGGCTAGAAAATGAAAGGGGTGTCCATCGCGGTCGTCCGTACGTGCCCGGTCGGCAGCGGCGGCTTGCCGGAGACCTTGATCTTCAAGAAAGGCATCGACTTCCCGCAGCGCCAGATCCAGGTCGGCATGGCGGACCAGCACGCTCCATGAATCACCACGACCGATGACGCGATAGGCGATGGACGCGGCGTCCAGCGACAACGCAAGTTCGGCACATGATCGACGGCTTCCCTCCCAGATCACTTCCCCCAGCGGTGATTGTATCGACATCAAGTAGCCCCTCAGGGATGCAACAGTGAGACGGCACAGCGATTCAGCGCTCGGCGCCCCCCTTGGAGCTGCGTCTACGCCCAAGTTGTATGATGGTGGAAAGGCAAACGGCCGTCAGGACTCGGTCAGCTGCGGTGCTGTTCGGCTCCGAATGAGGTACCCCATCCAAAACAACCACAGCCCTGCCAGCATCAGACGAACGGCCGTGACTGGTGCGAAATATGCACTGATAGCAAGCATGACGGAGAATGACGCAGCAATACGCACTTTCTGAATCAGGGTCAGCCCAGATCGCGAACGAAAGGCATGGATGTACGGACCAAACCAACTGTGCTCGAGAAGCCATCGGTGCCAGCCGTCATGGCTGCGAGCGAAGAAGTAACACGCAAGCAGGAGGAATGGCGTCGTGGGGAGCAGTGGCAATAGAATTCCCAGTGCCCCCAGGACAACGTTTAGAATGCCTGCAATTAGAAAAATCATTCGTTGAAACGTCATGTAGCTCTTATCGACCCGTGGCAGCGTCGGCCGCAGTCCGTACCGCCACGTCTCGGCTCATCAACAACCGGCAGCTTTGCGGTCCCATAATACGACCGCCACCGTCCCACTCACGGAAACCAGTACGTATCCGCGCCGCGAGAGTATAGGGGAATTGCCAATGGTGGCCAAGCCAAGCGGGTTGATTGATAAACATCTTGAAAGCTACGGTAGCCGGGAACCCAACTCCCGGCTGTTTTGTGGCCTACTGCCGGCAAGCGCGTGGCGACAGGGCTTCCAGACGCATGATGCCCTGACGCCACGACCGGCACCGCCAACCGCTTCGGTGCCGTTGCCGCCCCGATCGCATTTCTCCTGTACCGGCGTGGGCCACCGCGTCAGCACCGATCGGGCCCTCCGGGCCATGCCCGTCCAGGGGAAATAAACTCGAACAGGTTTTCCCGTTCGCACTTTCCTTTCGCACTCCCCTCCCGCTGGCCAATGTTACAGCTTCCGGAACACGGTTGCGTTCAATTCGCGCTAAGAATGCACAATCGTCATCTGAAACTACGGCGTTGCTCTGGTTCAACGGGATGTGCGCGATGGTCGCATCGCACGAAGATCAGTTGCGGTACATCGAATCCACACCCAGCCATGGGAGACGGGTACTGTAGGATGCCAGTTCCAGATTCGACAGGTGCGTTCGTACACTGCGCCACATCGGTCCACCGAGGCAGCGTTGGGGCCATTCCTTTGCAAACTCCGTCGCCATAAGAAAACCGGCGTACCAGTCAGCATTGAACGTCGCATCGATATCCGCTTGCAATCCCTGGTACGTAAGAAACGACTTGCGTAAGAGAAGCCAGCGCTGATCAAAGAGGAATCCCTCCTGGACGAGTTGATCCATAAAACCCATCAGCCATCGCGACGGTTGTTGCCACGTCACGTTGTTCTGGTGCATGACGACGCTGATGAGCTCAATCAAACTTCGATGTCCCGCTGTACGCCCCATGTGCTCAAGTTCTCGCGCAACACCTGGGGCATCATGCATGAGTGACGAAAGGAGAAGTCGCATCAACATGGCGCGGTCATCGCGATCGAGTGTGATGGCCAGACTCCAGTCGACGATACCCACCGTTTCTGTA
>JBMYUM010000054.1:0-14437 GCA_049605375.1 Phycisphaerae bacterium
CAATGGCATGACGTACGAGATAGATCAGCATACAGCCCGCTTTCCTTCGTCCCCTGTCTCAACATGGGACAATCAGCCTACCTGACGTTGGCATCAACGACGCCCTTAGCGCGCAAGAACTGGGTACCAAGCAGTACGACGCTGAGCAGCATGACCAGGAGACCCCATGTGGACGCCGCTGGCACGGCCTGCGTGCCGGTCAGATTGGCGTTCTCTCCCAAGAACGAAAGAAGGTCGGCGTCGCTGACGGTTCCGGGATTGGTGAGATCAAGGCCCTCAAGGTCGACGGGTACTTGAGGTCGTGCGAAGCGTGCGTAGTCAAATGCCGCGATCAGGTCGGGGGCAAAGGGCGTTCCCGGATCGGGATCAACGACGCCGCCGGGAAGTGGTGCTTGCAAGGTATTGCTGTTCTGCACGAAGGGATCGAACTGAGAGACTTTTCGCCAATCCGTGTAGGATACCAGCCCTACCTGCATGGTTTCCGGAAAATCCGTCCTCTCGTAGCGATTGTGAACCACCCAGGGTTGCCCTGGCTCGCGTCGCAGAACGATCACGGCGTCACCAACCCGTGCCACCTGAATCGCCGCCTGATTTGCCGGCGCGGAAGACAAGATCAGTGTGGATTCGCCGTCGATCGTGGTCTTGACTTCAAACTGGTAGTTCGGTGGTTGAGCGTTCCCATACCCCAAGGAAAGAAAGATGTAGTTCTCGCCGTCTTGCGTCCATGTCTGCGGCGTGATGTCGCGCGGCGTGCGAATCATGATACCAGCAAGCGAGTACTCCGTGCCGATGCCGGGCACGGAGACGCCGTCGCGTGCGGAGACTTCGACGTCGGTCGTGATCACAAAGTCACCCGTCACCTCCTTGAACACCAACGGGCCTCGGTAGTCTTCAAACCAACTCGTCGTAAACGGAACCATGGTCATCCGTCCGGCCGTTGTTGCGTCGATGTCGAATACTTCGAGATCGTCGGCGTTCCAGCCCTCGACCACGTGCACGCGCGACCAATCTGACTGGCTGCTTCCGTCGTCGAATTCATCGCTGAGTGGAGCGAGGTCATTCGCGAAGCTCAAACCACTGGCGAGGCATATAAGCAGGAACGGGGCGCGGCATATGGCAGATGTGCTTGTCATCGATGAAATCCCTCCTCATGGGCTGACGTACACGGGTACTTTGCATCATCACGTTCGGCGGACGAATGTAGACCCTATAGTAGTCTCGTCTGACAATGAATGAGACTGACGGCTTGCGCTATTTCTGAGCGCGAGTCGTGGCCTTGCCCATACTCCTGCGGCCACTTCAGGCAGAACGTGCCTGAACTATCCTGAACGTGCCTGAAGCAAGAAATCAATTCAGGCTTTATTAATTGCAGTTGATTTTGCCTCTACTGATTCCTAGGGTTTAATAGGGGCGGGATTACGGTGTCTCGGCCCGTTTGGTCAGCGGTGATTTCAAGCCGCTTCTGTCCTCGATGATGGAGCGGTTTACGGCAGCTCCTTATCGTGTAAGCTCGCACCTCTCGGCAGTGGACTGCCATACGGCCCATTTCTGGGTCAGTGATCTAACATTACCCGCTGACCTGATCGCATCGAAGGCTCATTGCCCTCACGCGCGGTTCTCTTGCGGCTCATGGAAGGAGAACGATCATGTCTCAGCCAGATGAAAACCCGAACAGCGGCATGTCTGCAGTTGATACCTCGCGATCCCTTGGCGAAGACCACAGGGTGAAGTACATCCGGACGCTGGACCAGATCCCGAACATTCCCGATGCCGAGCGTGAGCACCTCAAGCGCGTATCGGAACGATACGTATTTCGCGTTAACGACTATTACTTAGGGCTGATCAACTGGGACGATCCGAACGATCCCATCAAGCAACTGATCATACCGCGCGAAGAGGAACTGAATGACTGGGGGCGCCTGGACGCCAGCAACGAGGCGTCGGTCACGGTCGCCCGTGGCGTTCAGCACAAATATCGCGACACGGTCCTTCTTCTTTGCAACGAGGTATGTGGAGCCTATTGCCGGTACTGCTTCCGCAAGCGTCTCTTTATGGATGAGAACGACGAGGTCACCAATGACGTATCCGCCGGGTTGGAGTACATCGCGGCGCACCCGAACGTACGCAACGTCCTGCTGACCGGCGGCGATCCCCTGTTGATGAGCACGCGCAGGATTGTGGAGATAATCGAAGCGCTTCGGGAGATTCCCCATGTTGAGATTATTCGCCTGGGCTCAAAGATGCCGGCGTTCGATCCGTGGCGACTGACGCGGGATGAGGAGTTGCAGGCAGCGTTGCGCAAGCACTCGACCCGTGATAAGCGCATCTACCTGATGGCACACTTTGATCACCCGCGCGAGCTGACGGAAGCCGCGATCGACGGTATCGAGTGCTTCATCAGAAACGGCGTCATATGCGTCAATCAGTGTCCACTGATCAAGGGGGTTAACGACGATCCCGACGTTCTGGCTGAGATGTATCGCAAATTGTCCTACATTGGCTGCTCGCCCTATTACCTATTCCAGGGGCGCCCCACGGAGGGTAACGAACCCTACGAAGTCCCGCTGGTTCGTGGTTGGCAGATCTTCAGCGAAGCGTTGCGGCAGGGTTCCGGCCTGGCACGACGGGCGCGCTACTGCATGTCGCATGAGACCGGCAAAATTGAAGTACTGGGAGTCGATGCTGCCCATATCTACATGCGGTACCATCGCGCCAAGGCCCCCAATTTGCGCGGTGTTTTCATGGTCTACAAGCGTGACGACGAAGCCTATTGGCTTGATCAATTGGAACCGGCAGACGGCTTCCAGCTCCCTCCCGTGGAGCAGGCAGACTCGGGCGTCTTTTCTGCCGGCAATTCCGGCTACGAACCCGATTGCCATTAGCCGGATACAGGTCACAAAAATGGCCTTTTCGGGGCTTGGAATGGCGATTCGGCGAGGGATAGGCATCCCCCTGCATCGTTATCAAACAGCGAACGAGGATGTCACGGGCTCGTAACTCTGCCCAGTTCTCTTACAACGCGGTTTTCCGCATATGCCCAAATCCAATGCGTTTTGCTATACTGATAAGGCCGTTTGCCCTTTCGGGGGCAGATAAGGCGTCGCGGTGTCACGGAAGACATCGAAGTCGGGGATATGGCCATCGGCTCAAATGGCCGGTGTGGGTTGAGGTAGATGATGCAGGACGTCGCATCCGAGATTTCGTCACTGGGTGATCCCTTTTCAGGTGTTGGCTCGCAAGCCCGCCTGGTCAAACGGTTTACGTTTGAGGCGGCACACTTTCTCCCCAACGTCCCGGAATCCCATAAGTGCAGACGGTTGCATGGTCACAGTTACCACATCGACCTGATCTGTGAGGGTGAGATTGACCCAAAAACTGGCTGGTTGCTGGATTTTGGCGAAATAAAGGCCGCATTTGCGCCGTTGTATGATCAACTCGACCACCGCTTTCTGAACGAGGTTGAGGGTCTGGAGAATCCCACGGCGGAGAACATCGCCCGTTGGATTTGGCAAAGGCTGAAGCCAGCCTTGCCTCTATTGGCACAGGTAACTGTGTCGGAAACGTGCACGGCCCGCTGTGAATTTCGAGGGCCGTGACGGCTCCAGGTAACGTGATTGCTGCAGGATCGATTTAGATCGGTGGTAACACGAATTGGATCGGTGGTATCAAAGGGCCTGACGATCTTTGAAGTTCCGGCGAATTGACGCCGGAAAACAGGATGAAACTCGCGGATATCAGCGTAGGCATGCTTGCTTAGCATGATTGACTACGAGGATTCGCATGCAATAGAAGGTTCGTACCTTGGTGTCTGGAGCTCACGGGGTGACATGACACCGGAACGTTCGTTATTTTTGGGATACACAGAGGAGTAGCGAAATGAATGTAAAAGTCATGTCTGCCCTGGTCGCCATCGGTTTCGGCGTCTTCGTCGTTGGTGCCGGTGCTGGCGAAGGTAAGAAGTGCTGCAAGAGCAAGCAGGCCGAAGCACAGAAGGTAGCCGCCAAGGAAAGCAAGGGTTGCTGCAAGAGCAAGAAAGCTGAAGCGCAGAAGGTAGCCGCTAAGGACAGCAAGGGTTGCTGTTCGAAGGGCAAGAAGGCCATGACGGCTTCGGCCGGCGAAAAGAAGCCCTGTTCAGCCAGCAAGGCTGCAGGCGGTTGCTCGAAGAGCAAAGCAGCGACGACCGTTGCTGCCGGCGAAGGCAAGAAGGGTTGCTGCTCGAAGGGCAAGAAGGCCATGACGGCTTCGGCCGACGAGAAGAAGCCCTGTTCGGCCAGCAAGGCTGCCGCTAAGGGTGGTTGCTCGAAGAAGTGCGGCATGACTGGCAAGACCGTCGCTGCCAAAGAAGGCGGTTGTCCGATCGGTGCAAAGGTCGATGCGATTCTCGCTTCGATGCCGGAAATGAAGTACAGCGTTGGCGAAAAGACCATGTGCTGCCCGAAGGCTGCCAAGTACGCAGCTGAGAAAGAGCACAAGACCATGATGTACACCATCGGCAAGGAACACTTCAAGAGCGAAGGCGAAGCCATGGCTAAGCTGGCTTCGATGATGGAAGAAGAAATCAAGCATATGCAGTCGGTTCGCTACTCTGTCGGTGGTGAGTGCTCGCGTTGCCCGATGACGGCTAAGAGCATGGCCAAGAAGAGCGGCAAGAAGATGATGTACACGGTTGCAGGCGTCGAGTTTGAATGCTCAGATAAGGCTGCCGCCGCTGCAAAGGCTGCAACTGAAGCTGCTTCGGAAGTCAAGATGGCCTACAAGGTCGGCGATAAGACGTTCCCGTGCTCGAAGATGGCCGGTTCGAAGTGCAAGAAGGACGGCGCCAAGATGACCTACCTGGTCGGCGACGACGAGACCTGCTGCGAAACCCAGGCAAAGATCCTGCACGCCAAGGCACAGGTTCGTGCTATGGTTCAGGCCGCCATGACTCTCTAATCAATCCAAAACGTCGGGAATCATCCCCGACGTTTTTTTGATTCACGGAACCCCTGCAACCGTCGGTCGCAGGGGTTCTTTTTTTGGGCCGCCCTGAATCTCCCTGTCTCCTCTCGCCTCAACCCTGTACCAGCTATCCGCCAATCATGCGATGTCTCTCCCCTGTTGGCATCAGGTTCTGTCGAACTGAATTGCCGATCGTGACGATACATAGAGCGTGGCACTGAATTTGCTCGCAGGGCGATCACCTACCTGATCGATCTGACGATGAGTCCCCCAATGGAATCCGAGGAACCTCGCCATGAGTTCGCATGAACCGTTTGTCCAGCGCTTCGCCGGTAATCCCATCCTGCAGGCGAAAGATATTCCGTACAAGGTGGAGACGGTTCACAACGCGGGTGTCACCAAGCACGATGGGCGATATATCATGCTGTTCCGCTCGCACTTGGATACCGGTCGAAGCATTCTGGGGCTCGCCGACAGTGACGATGGTTTCCAATTTACGGCTCGCCCCGAACCGTTCATGACGCCGTCACCTGATGGTGTGTTCGGTGAATACGAGGCATTTGGTGTCGAAGACGCGCGCATCTGTGCGATCGACGGCGAATTCCTGATTACCTACAGCGCTTACTCTCAACACGGCGTCAGGATCGGCCTGGCCAAAACCACCGACTTCGAGAGTGTCGAACGCATGGCACTGATCAGCCAACCGGACATGCGCAATGTCGTCATCTTTCCTGAGAAGATCAATGGACGGTATGTCCGCCTGGATCGACCGCATAGCGAGATTTCACCATGGTCCATCTGCATCAGTTACTCCCCGGACCTGGTCTATTGGGGTGATTCGCGTGTCGTCATGAAACCGGTCTCCTACCATTGGGATGAGATGAAGATTGGACCGGGCGCGACGCCCATCAAAACCGAGGCCGGTTGGTTGCATATTTACCACGGCGTGTTTCCGACGATGGACGGCTGTGTCTATCGCCTTGGCGCGGCTCTGCACGACCTTTCCGATCCATCGAAAATTCTCGGCGTCGGTGACCGCTGGGTGCTGCAGCCTGAGGACCCCTGGGAATTGACGGGCTATGTCCACAACGTGGTGTTCACCTGCGGCGCGGTCGATGAAGGCGACGGGACGATCAAACTCTATTGGGGCGGCGCCGATAAGGTGATGTGTGCCGGAACGGCACAAATCGATCGCCTCATCGATCTTTGTTTGAACGAGTCGCGGCCCGCCTACTAGTGCCCAAAGGAAGCCAACCCCCGGTCCGGCCGCCGTGACCTTCGATTCTATTGTCAGATACCTGGCCATCCGATCCGACCTGCGACATCATGTAGACCATCCTTCGTGAGTCTTCTCCCAGCGGCGTCCGCACTCCCAGACCTGTATTCGCACCGGCAGAGCCACCCCCTCCACATCCATATGGGTAGCGAGTTCTTCGGGCGATAATTTGGCCATTTGTCTGCCCTTCCCCGCACCGGTTAACGCCTTTCAAGATGAATTCTGAGTTTTGTGTGGCGCCGACGTCTGATTCGCCACCAATATGCAGGCGGCCTTACCGTACCTCGCGATTCTGGGAGAAGGGCAAACGATATGTTGGACAAGCTGAACCACCTATACAAAAGAACTTTGACCGTGTTGTTGTTGATGGTCTCTTTGGTTTCGGCCGAACCGGGCGGTGGTCCTCCTGGCGATTTCGACGGTGACGGAAACTATAACATCAGCGATGTGATCTTGATCAAGACCGAGATCATTGCAGGGACAAACAACCCATTCTTCGATCTCAACTCTGATGCATTGGTCAACTTGGACGATTTCGTTGTTTGGCTGACCAATGCGGGCAACCACAACGTGGGCTATCCATACGGGTTCTTTGATCTCGATTTTTCTGGCACAGTAAGCGCCGCTGACTTCTCGCAATGGAACACCGATCGATTCACCTTTTCACAATTCGGATATTGTGCAGGCGACATCAACCTTGATGGCGTCATCGATGTGCTCGATTTACGCAACTACGACTATTACAGGGGAACGAGTGGTCAGCAGTCGATTCCGAGTGCGGACATCGCTACTGGCGGTATACCTGGAGACGGTGCACCGGACATCACGTACGACCCGGATACGGGCCGCATGGCCATCTTCCTTGACGGATGCGATATTGCCGGCTTGGTCATTGATGGACCGAACGGGAACAACGGGCCCGGTACCGGTCTGGACTGGACCGACGGGAGCGTTTCCGATCCTGGCCACGTCTGGGTGCAGCAGTACCTCGCTGGTCGCGAGCAGTGGTACATTGCAAGCCCGAATCAGTTTCGCAATCTGACCAATCAGCATTTCGTCATCAACCAGTACGCCCCAGGTTTGAGCGCAATGGATTTTGGCAATGTGTATGTGTTGAATGATACGTTGTTTCAGTCCCCTATCGTCACTAACGTGGTGATCGGTGCGCTCCCCAACCTTGAGTGCCCGACGCTGATTGCGGTTGATACGAATGCTCCGATACCCGATGTTGGAACCTATACCGACACGATTTTCGTCAACGGCTTTGGTTCGGTCCGAGACGTTGATCTTGGGGTGACGATCAATCATGCCGACCTCAGCAACGTGCGCATTCGCCTTTTTCATAACGATGTCAGCGTAACCGTCTGGGAATACGATTGTGGCCCAGGCGACAACATGGACGTCGTGTTTGACGATGAGGGTGTTCCCTATCAATGTGGGGTCTCTGATTTCTACCTCCCGCTCAATTCACTTTCCGTATTCGATGGCATGGAAGCCGGTGGTGACTGGACACTCAATGTCAGTGATTTTACACCAGGGGCCGCAGGAACTCTGATTGGATGGGCCGTAGATGTGGAAGCAGGGGAAGATTGTAATGGCAACGGTATCGCCGATGGTTGCGACATTTCCAGCGGCAGCATCCAGGACTGCCAGGGTGATGGCATTCCGGATGACTGCCAGTTGTTTGGCGACGGCCCCGCGGTGTTCGAGCAATCACCCCAAGTCGACATTCCAGACAACTCCACGACCGGCGTCAGTGATTCCATTTTCGTTGACGGCTCCTTCACGGTCACCGACCTCAACATAGGGCTGGAGATTGCACACACATGGACCGGAGACCTTTGTGTATCGTTGGAACATGACAACCTCAGCGCCGATTTAGTCGTTCGAATTGGGGACGACTCGGACCTATGCGAAGATTCACCTGCCTTGGGATGTTCCTCAGACGATCTCTCCATCGTTCTTGATGACGAAGGTAAAGGCGGTCCAATCGAGCTACTCTGTAGTGGTACCTCCACACCTCCCTCGCCGCCGGGTTATCTTCCTCAGGAACCACTGAGTATCTTTGATGGAGTCTCCGCCGAAGGCCTATGGACGCTCACTGTCAAAGACGTTGAGCAGGCGGATATCGGTACACTGCAGTCTTGGAGCCTGATATTCGATGCTGCGGCGAATAACGACTGTGACGACGATGGAGTCCCAGATGACTGTCAATACGACGAGCTCTTCCTGAGTGACTGCGATGGCGACGGTGTCTCGAACGTGTGCGAGATCATCAACAACGGCGTCGTTGACTGTGATGCGAATGGCATTCCAGATGAATGCGAGACGATCGCACAATCGGGCCCGGCAACGAACCGTGCGTGGGGAGCCGCCTTCACGGGTTCGGAGATTCTGGGCACCTTTCGAATTGATGCACCGGAAGACGGAAGTACCGTTGTGCAACTGTTGCCGCCGACAGCGCTGGAGGCCGGCGACTTTGGCCCCGGAAGTGAGACAGGTTCCGCTGAGCTGTTTTATGCACTGAGTACAACCAATCCGGCCGCTCTCTACTCCATTGATGTCTCAACAGACAATGGAATCACTGTCGATGGTCCAGCGAATCTGCTGCCAGGTCAGCAATTTTCAAGTATGGCGTGGGACCATGTCAGAAACAAGATGTGGGCCGTGGCCAAGCCCGATGACCCCGCTTACGAGAACTCACTCTATTCGATCAATCTCAGTACCGGCAGCTCGACATTCATCGGCAACCTGAATCATGACGGCATTCGAATTGTCGCGCTTGCGATCGACAACGAGGGGCGCCTATTCGCCTTCGATAATGCTAACGACATGCTGGGGGAGATTGATCCAACGAGTGGGCAATATTCGCCCGTCGGACCGGTTGGGTTTGATACCAGTGTGGATTCAGTTGGTATGGACTTTGATCTCATTAGCGGAAGGCTAATGATGGCTTGCTACAACACGCTTGCGGGAAGCAATGAACTTCGTGAGGTCAATCCCGAGACCGGATTCTCAACGCTTGTCGGTCCCTTGGATTATGAATACCTCAGCCTTGCCATCGCCAGTTCGCTTCCAGTCAACGACTGCAATGACAACGGCATTCTCGACACATGTGAGTTCGCTTCCGGCGATGCTACCGATTGCAATAACGACGATACACCGGACGCGTGCGAGTTGGGCGCAGGTGCACAAGGTACATACGCCTGGGATGATGGCTCATCGCTTCTTGGTATTGAGCAGTTGCATAATGAGCTCATATTGATCAACAATTATGACGTAAAGGCAGGGGCCGAAGTTCTTCATGAGATTGAAGTTTTATGGGGAGATGGCGTCGTGCCGACAGGCATGCTCTATGTTTGGAGTGACCCCAACCAGGACGGAAACCCCAACGACGCACAGTTGGTTTTCTCGCAAGAAGTCAACATTCCGCTCACGCCTCCGTCTTCTTTTGAAAGTTACCCGATCCCACCAATTGCGATCGGACCGGTAGGCACAAGTTTCTTCGTGGGCTTGGGCCACACCGGCAATCTCGGACAATTCACAACCATTGTTGATCGGGGAAGCCCTTTCGCCGACCGTGGATGGTCTGTGGCCAGTACGAGCACGCCGCTGAATCCCGACAATCTCGGTAGCCAAGCCTATGACGCTCCGCTGCGGTCGCACTACTCACAATATGCTGCGTCTCCCGAAGTTGCTTATTCCAATCTGACCATCCGAGCGATGGGTATGCCGTCCGCCTCAGATTGCAACGGCAACGAAACGCTGGACGAATGTGAGACGGGCGAGTTTGTACTGGTTGAGCCGTTCGACTCGGACGCGTCATCCGGGGTTGTATGGACCGAATCATTCATCAATGCGGCAGGCTATGTCGGTGGAGAGATCGGGAGCGCGTTGATGGTCTTCGACATCGAGCACCTCGTCTTTGAAGAGTTGGCATTGGTGACCTTCTCAACGGCAATCCCTCCTCAGGAGAACTTTATGATCACCGCCAGGATCACCTGGGATGATCAGGACCTCTTGGAGATGATGGATACAGTATCGATCGTCGCAAGTAACGGTTCTGTCGATTTCGCATCGGCCGGCTATCAGGACGCGTGGCTTGCCAGCCGTGGGCAGCTCTCATTCGTCGGGGGTGGCGTCTCAGAGGGAACGGGGCCTGACTCCATGCCGTTTGCTGCAACGCTGGATGTCGGCATCTCGAAGATGGATGGACAACTCACGTTCTGGCGTGACGGGCAGGCCGTCTTCTCCGGAACCAGCACCGAAACGCTGGAAGAGGTACAACTGCGATTCGGCTACTATCCATTCGCCGGTCCACCGATGAGTCAACTGGGAACGCTGACCGTTGAAAGCCTAACGGTTCGGGAGTACACGGCCGTCGACTGCAATGGCAACGGCATTCCTGATGATTGCGAGATGTACAGCGATTGCGACGGCAATTCCTTGCCGGATGAGTGCCAGACCGATTGCAACTTTGACGCAACCATTGACGCGTGCGATCCCGATTGCAATGGCAATGGCTCGGATGTCTGCGAACTGCTGAACGGCGCACCAGATTGCAATGCCAACGGCGTTCCCGACGATTGCGACATTGCCTCGATGACGGAAGAAGATCAGAACGGCGATGGTATTCCGGACAGCTGTGAGGCGAGTTATACGGTGACGGTCGAAGCGCTGGGTTGCCGAGCGGTGTCGGTCACTCCCGTTTCGTCAGGACCTTCAGATGGAAGCGAAGGACTCGCGATCAGGATGACCTCACCGGATCATCCTTGCTTAAACAAGTATCTTACACCGGACGGCTTCTTCCTTGATTTCCCCATCTTCTTTAGCGCCGAGCAATGGGGACCGGTAGTCGTGACCAGCGAGTCCATCGTACCAGAATCGACCTATGTCTTCTCAGCCGACCTGACAACAGCCGAGGGAGAGCCGACTGCAACTGACACCTGGAAATGGGGTGATCTGGACAACAACGGATTTGCCAATTTCTCCGACATCCTTCTGCTTGTTCAGGCTTTTCAGGGGAACTTCGAAAACGTCACGATCTGGGCAGCGGATCTTGCACCATGCGAACCCAATGGCCTGGCCAACTTCGAAGACATCCTGTTAGACGTTCAAGCCTTTCAGGGACAAACGTATGCAGATACGGGCTGCCCGTTGCCCTGCCCGTGATGGTTGGCATCGGTGTGATGACGGGTTGATCAATTTCGGCTGAAGGGCGGCTGCATCACCTGAACCTCTCACTCGTGCGGTCCTGTTCGAGCGATCGGGGATGTTCGACAACCAGCTTGACGAGGTCCTCGAATCGCCGCCGACCGGGACGACAGCGCAGACTTGAGATCGGCGATGCCGTGCGGTTGATGGGATACCATGGTCCATGTCATCGTGCGATCGGCCTGACAGCGGGTTGCAGATGCCTGCGGTGCGGCGTTGGCGACGGATCTGCGAACATTGATGGCCGAGAACGCCGTGGTGACCTGAACCTGAGCGGCTTCTTCGCTCAGTGTTGTCGCACGCGATGAACCAATTCCCTGACCGATGCATAGCACACAGACCTCTTTCCCCCAACGTGACGGCAGGCTGCCAGGAATCTGAACACTGATTCCGGCGCTTGCCAAAGCGTCTCGAACGCGTATCATTTCCGGTTCGTTCTTGCTTGTGGGCCTCGGCTGTTTTCAAACGGCATACGGCCTGATCGCACCGCTAGCTCAGTTGGCAGAGCAGCTGACTCTTAATCAGCGGGTCCGGGGTTCGAGTCCCTGGCGGTGCAGTTGCCTCTTCAGCCCCCTCACGTCCCACGCAAAGTGGGGCCTGCCGGCATTCAACCGTTCAACCGTTCGACCGGGAGACGCATCCGTCGAAGAGGCATCAGCACAAACTCACAATCAAATCACCGGCAACGACTCAACGCAGAGGAAGTCATAGGGGGCAAGATCGGCAGGATCACTGGTCAGTAACCGACATAACGTATTGGCAATCGGCACAAAAGGTTAGTAACCGGCATTGCCTTTCGGCAATGGGCACGATAGGTCGGTGATCGGCATGAAGGCGGCAAACTAAGCGGGCATGGCACCCAGGCCACCGTCGTCGTAGCATTCGTTCGTTTTTTGTGGCTCGATGAACCCGATGGCAACGTCATTGACATCAAAACAATATGGCGACTTACGAATCGAGCGGCACTGTCGAGATCTTCACGTTATCCAGCAGAATCTTAAACTCGCGCGGGGCCTTCGGCTTGCCACCAAAATAGAAGTCAACCCAATAGGAGAAAATGCGCAGGGCATTGACCTTCCGAAACATGATGTCGGTTTTATCAAATGCAAGTCTACCGTTCACCCATGCTCGCAGAACACCGTCCGCCTTCCCCGGCGTATTCAACTTGATGTACTGCTTGATGCGATACCATCGCCCGTGAGAAAGCAGGGTTTCGCCTGCGTTCTGCCAAGGCCAACCGTCGCCGTACGTGCCCTTCTGCTGCGCATGGTAGACGTAGAAGGATTGCCGGCACTCACCCGCCCTCGCATCCAATGATGATCGTGCTGACCAGCCGTTGATCCCATCCGAAGTCCTACCGCCCCATCCGCCGCGATGGTACGTGCCATCGAACCCGGGTGTCTTGCCCCAGTAGCCGTCGATGTCGAGATAATTGATGTCGAAACTCGCGTAGAGCTCCTCAGGCTCGAAACCCACCTGTTGTGAAAAGAGATACTTGAAGCTTGTGCCGTAGTGACCGTCGTCCTTAACCGTGATTTCCAGACAGGTTCGATCGTCGTGCAGGATGACTCGTGTGTTCTTGGGGTTCGTCTTGATACCCCACAACGCGTACCAGGTCGGCTTGTCGAATTTGCATTGAAACTGAATTGGTTCGCGAGGTGATTCGTTGGGTTCCGATCCAACGACACAAAGCATCCAGACCGAGAGGAACAAGATCATCGGTTACTACCTTTCCCCTCGACCACGACTTGCCCCCACCATTAAACCCGGCTCGCGGGGTTTTAGACTTGCGGACTCATCAGCCTGCCTTCTCAGCCTTCGCAACCAAATCGGCGACAACGCTGTCAAGCTGGAACGGTGCCAGCTGTGTATGCCGAAAAACACCTTCGTGATCGATGATGAAGATGGTCGGAAAAGCCTGCACACGCCACTTGTTCACGATTTTTCCCGTGTCCGGCGCCCCATCGAAGATCGTTGGCCAGTTAATCTTCTCTCGCTTAATTGTCTTCTTCAGAATGCTGACGTCGCCGTCGGAGTTGATCCCCAGCATCGTAAACGGCCTGTCTTTGTACTGCTTCACCATTTCTCGCTCATGAGGAATCATCTGAATGCATGGTTTGCACCAGGTCGCCCAAAAGACGATCGCAACGACATTGCCCTTGAATTGTGACAATCGTACCTCTTCGCCGTCGGCATTCTTTCCAACCAATTCCGGTGCCTTCTTGCCGACCCGAAGATTCTCAAACGCAAATAGCATACGATCAGCGCGTTCGCCGAGATTCGTTCCAGCGAAATCCGCCGCGACCGACTTCAGCATCTCAATACCACGAGCCTTCTTCTCGCTGCGGTCACCGCCTCCCATCATCCGCATCATGGGCGACTCTTCGACGAGAATCTCCGCCATGGCAATTCGAGCTTCGCCGCGTGTCTCCTTGTTCTTGCTTTTCTTTCTGACTGCTTCAAGAAAAGCAATCACACGATCCTCACCGGCCGACATGACCGCCATCCGAATCGCTCGAAAGTGTTGTTCGATGTCAGGTGTGTCCGCGTGGTACTTCGTCAGCTGATCCAACGCCCAGCCTACATCCGGCGACTGCCCCATCATCATCATGCCCGGCACCAACATGGATGTCAGCGCAGGAACCGCTTCCGGCTTTCCTTCGTGAGCCTCTGCATAGGTGCGAAACTTCGGCCGAAACTCCTCAATCGGATGTTTGGGCATGGAGGTAGGATCAAACATCATTCTGTCCCCTCCGTCCGAGAGCTTCTGCATCTTCTCGTAGAATGCATCCATAGCCTTGGTGAACTCGGCATTCAGCTCATTCCATGCCTGCTCACCATGTGCCACCGCAGGAGACGCAAGAAAGATAATCAGCCCCAGTCCCAAGAGTAGATTGCGTGTCATACCGTAATATTCCTTTCGCAGGCCGTTTCGACCCGGTAAATGCAAGCAAGGAGCCAATAATTACAAGCAAGATGATTGACCCCGATGAGAACGGGGCAGACCAA
>JBMYUM010000055.1:0-14268 GCA_049605375.1 Phycisphaerae bacterium
CCCCATGTCCACGCTGAACATGCCAAGTACTGAGTCGAAGAGCACGGCAGAGTCCTTTCTGCCGCCCGCGGTGGCGGGCGAATGTTGCGAAGCTCCCAGTTCTTCGTTGGTTCTGACAGACGCCAGTTGGCATGACGAACCGGTCGGTGCCTACCGCCGGGGTGTCAGCTCGGAAGAGTCATGTCAAAACGCGCGAATGCAAATGCGTTGATGGCAACGCTGCTTCGGGGCCGACATGGCCGTTGCCCCGTTTTGAATCAGTCGGAGTTGATTCACGCCGATGCGTGTTTTTTTGCACTACCGACTTTGCTTCCCGGTCCGGCTTTCTGCCGCAGCGGGTTTTTGAACAGGCTGGTCGTTGCTCAGGCGACCTGCCTTTCCATGCTATTGCTGGCCACTCGTTCTATTGCAGGCCATTGCCCTTATTCTTGACAACCACCCTCTTTGTAGAGGGTGAGGTCTTAGAAGGGGCTGTACGTACCGAACAGTTGGTTGCTGCGGATGGCCAGAAAGACCGTCGCACCAATCATGGTTATGGTAGCAATGATCACCAGCAGGGTGAACACATTGCTTGGAACCGGTCCGAAATCTGATTGATCTGCCATTGTTCTACCTGTTTCCTGCCCGTTTCAAGCGAGCGTCACTAGCGTCGCGAAGCCTGAAAACTCTGAAGATCGGCTACGAAGTCGCCCGGTGTCGGCATGATCGTCGAGCTTGTCAGACGTCCTGCGCATTCATCGGGAGTGAGGCCAACGACTTCCACGTCGCCGATGTATTCTTCACCGCGGTAGACGACAAAGACCATATCTCGTTCGACGCCATCGGATGCACCGACGCTCATTGTCACGATGTCACCTTCGATCTTGGTGATGCGGCCGCGAATAGCCGTCGCGGAAATGGGCGTACGTGGCGCGACGCGACGCATGGCTGCACTGTCCGGATCTTCCATGGCAAGTGCTGCGGACGGCGCTTCAAGGCGTCGTGACATTCGCTTGTTTTCGGAGCTGAGCATGTTGATCTGCTGCTCGGCCTGGCGCTTCTGTTCGATCAGGACGTCGACGCTGGCTGTCAGCTCGTTGACGCGATCGTTCAGGTCAATATTGCGTTGACGCAAGTCGATGCTCTGGGTTTCGAGGTCGCCGCGCTGGCCGCGATAGGCTTCCGATTCCGACTGGGCGTTCTGCAGCAGGGCCAGCGTTGTGCGTTGCATGGCTTCGAGGTTGCTGCGATCCGAGCGTGCGCGAGCGAGTTCGCCCTGGAGTTGCGCTGCTTCGGTTTCCGCTTCCTTGAGGCGGGTTTCGAGTTCGGCGATGGTGCGCTGGTGGCGATTCACCGCGTCCGTTGCCGATGCCAGTTCAGCCGCGTTTGCTGCGATCAGGTGACGAAGGTTCGTGTCGGCGACACGTGCGTGTTCTTCGTATCGCTGTGCCACTTCGCGCCAGTTGGTGGTGCGTGCGGCGATGGAAACCGTCATGGATGTAAACGCGATGCTGAAAACAACCAGCAGAATCACGAAGACTTTGGTCAGCGTGCTCAAAACGATATCTCCACATGGAAAAGGTGAATAATCCGGGAACGAATCGCCGAAGGCAGAACCATGCCGTGCCGACGGCTACTTCTCAGGTGTTGTTGCCGTTGGCGTCCCGCCTTTCCGAGCGGCCTACCTTCTCCGAGCGGCATTCCTTCGTCAGCGTTATTCCACTGAAGAGCGCCCTAAAGAAGGCCCCGAGGATGCCTGGAAAGCGGACTTCATTCCCGATACGAACCCACACCTCAAGTTGATCTAATACCCCAGACGAGCGGGGGTTGCAACCCTGTTTTGCCAACAAGTCGGCAGTTGCCAGTGTTGCGAGCTGGTTCCCTGCTCGTGAGATTTTAAAAAATAACAGGTGGTGGAGAGGGATTCAAGGTCTCTGGGGATGCTGTGGTGCGGGTCTGCCGGAGGCTGTCGGATCAGCACCGGGTTTTCGGACCGTGGCGGGCGGGGCTGGCGGGTATGCCGTCGCCAGCTGTTCCCTGTTCGGCCAGGCCCGCATTCGGCGGGGGCTGTATTTCGTGGCGTCTGCGGGTTCACTGGGGGTCATTGTTTTGTTGGTGGGGAATGCTTGCGTTGCGACCGTGGGGTGCGTTCGATCATTGCCGGGCCGCGCCGTCCTTCGGGGTAGGTTTCACCGAAGATTTCTGCTGCCGAGTTGACGCCCATGGTGGCGCCTCCGTCGGCGTTTTCTGTGGCCGTGCTGTCCATTGGTCCGTCACCGCCCTGGTTAACCCAGAGTGTCTGGGTTGGGAACGCGAATTCGACGCCGAGTCGGTTGGCGAGCCGTACGATGTCCAGGAGCAGGTTGTGCCGTTCGCGCAGTTCCGTGCTCCAGTCGGGGGTTTCGAGGAAGGCATAGAGAAGAATATCGAGGCTCGAACTCGACATGTTGTTGAAGTAGACCTGGTAGTAGTCCTTCCGGGTGTATTGGTGCAGGCGGATCAGCTCGCGTACGCCCTCGCAGAAGGCTTCGATTTTGTCCGGGGGCGTGTCATAGGTGACTGAGATATTGGTTTTGATGCGGCGGTAGCGGCGGGCGCCGAAGTTATCGATGTTGGATGTTGCCAGCACGGAGTTCGGGATGGTGATTTTGGAGTTGTAGAATGTTCGGATTCGGGTCGATCGGAATCCGACGTGTTCGACCGTTCCTTCGACGCCGGCGATTGCGATCCAGTCTCCGATGCCGAACGGGCGATCGAAGAGCAGGGTCAGCGATCCGAAGAAATTTCCCAGGGTGTCTTTCGCTGCGAATGCCAGGGCGACACCACCGATTCCGAGCGCCCCGAGAATGGTGCTGGGCGGCTGGTCGAAGAACCATTCCATGGCGAAGAGAATGACCAGGACGCCGACGACGGTTTTCATGACCGCACGGAGCAACGGCAGCAGCAGGTCGTCTGCCTCGGTGAGCACCACATCTTCGTCGCGCAGTACGTAGAGTGCCAGGAAGTCTGCCACCTGGTAGCCGAACCAGGTCAGGGAGACGGCGAAGAAGAATTTGATCAGCGGCATGGCGAAGGCGAGCAGGCCTGTGGGGAGGCCAAGCCGGGGAATGATCAGCAGCCAGAAATAGACCGCGGCGGCATAGCCGGACCATTTCAGGGCGCGATGGAAGGCTTCCTTATCGATCTTCTCTGCGGCGCGGGCGACGGCGTACATGGCCAGTCGGGTCAGCCAGGAGAAGATCAGCCGGATCATCCAGCCTGCGGCGACCAGCGCGACGAGTGACAGCCATTGCCAGACAGCGAGGTAGAAATATTTCACGCGCATGGATGGTGGAACGGCTCGTTCGATGCGCAGGGCGAGGGTGAGCTGTTCCTTGATTCCGGCTTCCCGTAATTCGGGGATGATCTGTTTGTCCTGCAGTGAGGTGTAGAGTCGCTCTAGTGACTGCGTGGTTGCCTGGGAGAATCGCCACTGGCCTTTCAGGGTACCTTCTTCAATGCGGTTGATTTCGATGCTGCCGGATTCACTGGTGTGCCAGACGTAGGCTTCATTTCCTGAGACTGTTTCGGGTACTTCAGACAAGACGACCAGGCGGGTCTTGTCCATGACGGTTTTGAGCTGGACCGCGAGGTCCCGGCTTTTGGGCTGCCAGATGTCTTCCTTGAAGTCGCCGGGGTCGAAGCAGGATGCCGCAGTGGTGTAGTTGGGCGGTGACGCGTTCATGGCCTCGATGAAGGCCTTCATGAGGGCGCGCGGTGAGCGGAAACGCATGGGAATTTCGTCGTCCACGGCTCCGTTGTCGGCCTTGGCTTCCTTGAGCTGTGTTTCGAGGACGCGAAGGGAATCGATGGTTTCCGGTGTGAATTTCCACTCTTCGGTGTCGAAGTCCAACCCGATGCTGACCATCGGCTCGGTGCCTTCGATCTGCGCTCCGGTTGTGGGCACTTCGCCGCGGTAGAACACGTAGTCGTCGCGGCCGGTGTCGATGGGAAGATCTTCGAGCCGCACGCCGATGCGATCAATCACGTCATAGAGTCGCCGGGCGATGGACGGGCCTCGTTCCTTTCGCTGGTCGGCGGGGATTCCCGTCAGGTCGAGTGTTTTGACGGCGTCGTTGATTCGGTTGGGATCTTCGCGACGGGACTCTTCCACTGCGAGGAGGAATGTTCGCATGGTCGCTCTCGGGGTAGCCAGATCGACGATTCCGGCCTTGCCTTCCTTGCCGGGTTGCTCTTGTCCCGGCGTTTCGTTCCCGGCTTGCGTCTGTTGGGAAGGTTGTTGATCTTCCGGGCTGGTTTGCTGTGAAAAGGCGTGACTGCTGCCGGCGAGCATGGCCATCGCGCATGTTGTCATGGCGAGTATGCGGCGCAGGCAGGCGTGGCCGAACGTGTTGTTGGATGCGTTTGTCACAGCGGTTTCCTCAGGTAGGCGGTTTGATCGATCTTCCGGATGATGATCCTACCGAAACCGTACCTGACTTCAACGTTGTGGGATGCGTGGGTGCGATGGGGCTTGTCGTGGTGGCGTAGTAAAAACGCAAGCGGGGCGAGTGCCGTCAGGCCACTCACCCCGCAAGGCGTCGGGTGTTAGATGTCAGTCAGTTCGAGGGTAACGCGGGGCGCTACCCTGTTTGATGCATCTATTCTGCGGTTTCGGTACGAACGCTGGTGCGCGATTCGAAACCACGAGCGATCAGGACAAACGGATCATCAACCGGGACAATGAACGGATCGGCGTTGATCACCTGCAGCTCGCGCGGCAGCGGGCCGAAGCCGTCCGGGTCGATGTTGCCTTCGATGTTGAAGACTTGATCCATGACCAGGTTGATCATGGCGATGGCGCTGAAGATGTCGACCTCCGTGTCTCCATCGATGACATTCGTGCCATTGAAGAAGTCCGGCGGAAGGAATGCGCTCAGCATGTTGATGGCCGTGTTCGGGCGACCGAAGCGGAATGCGTTCAGGCGCGGCAGGTAGTTACGTGCCACAAGTTCGACACCATCCAGGGTCTGGGGCGTTTCCGACTCCCAATCGACATTGTCGATCGTGACCGGTTGGCCGTCTGCCTGACGGTAGAAGACACGAACGTCGGTGCTGCGCCAGTCATTCGGTTCAAACAGCGTCGGGCGGTAGTCCGACGTGGGTTCGCCCTGATCCTGTACGCCATTGCCGTTGACGTCGTCGAAGTAGGGATCGCCATCCGGATTGTAGCGCGGGTTCGGGACTTCCTTGCCAAACACCATGGCGAAGTCGTCGGCGAAGATTTCGACGCCGAAGATTTCTGCGATGTCGACGAAGATGAAGCCTGCGTCATCGACGAAGCTGGCCGGTGCCGGATCGTCAATGCCTGCATTCGGATCGTCGCCGTTCGGGCCGTCATTGTTCGGGTCACCGCCGTTGGGATCGGTGCCATCCGGGTTCGGGCCGTTGGGGCCATCGCCGTCCGTCTGATTCGGGTTGAACGGATCGTCGCCATTCGGCGGCGGCAGTTCGTTGATGAATTCATCGATGACGCCGAAGTCGTCGAAGCCATCTTCTTCGAGGTTGTTTTCGTTGAAGAAATCGAAGAAGTCATCCGGCTGTTCGATCACGTCTTCGAAGAAGACGTCCGGGTCATTGTTGAAGTTTGCGAAGCGTCCGGTCTGCTCGTTGAAGAGTTTGAAGACGCCGGTCTCGTGCGAGTCCGGTTCGAACGCCAGCAGGTAGCGCCCGAATGGGTTGAAGGTTGCAGTGCTGGTCGCCGGGTCGTAGTCGACGCGGATGGCTTCCGGTTCAAACTCATTGCCGCCGTCATCGTTCTTGGCGAGGACCCAGACCTGGTCATGGAAATCCGGACCTTCTTCGATGACATCGCCTTCGATGAACTCCGGTGCGAAGTCTTCGGCAAAGATCGTGACCGGGACGGATGGGTAGAACGTGCCGCTTTCCGAGACGAAGTCGAAGAACGGGTTGCCGTTGATGTCACCGAACAGTGACTCGTCAAACATGCTGATGAACGCCGGACCGCGCTTGCTGTGCAGCGGGCGTCCGGTTTCAGCGACGATGAGTTCGACGATACCGTCGGTCTCGGTCAGGTGCGTGAAGCCGAGCCAGAATTCGCCTTGTCCGTTGCTGTTGAAGGAGACATTGCTGACGTTGCCTTCGATGTCGACGTCGGCATCGACGGTGATCGCCGACGAGTTGTCGCCATCAAAGAAGCCATCGCTGTCGGCCACAACAAAGAGCGTGCTCGGGCCCGTTCGGCTGAACGGCAGGTGAGCGCGGGCGCCACGAATGTGATTGGCTACGTCTTCGACGCCGGCAACGCGGCCGACGGCGACACCGTTGAACACCTGGTCAAACGACGGCGGGAGGGTGTCGCTCAGGGTATCCGCAAGAATGGAGCGGATGTTGGTGACGAACGTTTCTTCGTCGTCGAGGAACGAGGTTGAGCGCTCGGTTTCAAAGACTCGTTCAAACATCTGATCAATGTTGATGGCTTTGCCCTGACCGTCTTCAGTCTGGAAGACGACAAGCGGCTGTCCGCCGAAGTGCGGATCTTCAACAAAGTAGGTCAAACGAAGACCCATGCCCGCGGTGACGTCGGTGAGCAGTTCGAAGAGGTTATCGAGTGTGATCACACGGCCTTGGAGGTGAAGTGCGGCCATACGATTCAGGATGTTGTCGTTGATGATCGGCAGTGGCGGGAGGCCGTCGCCTTCTTCAAAGACGTCGTCGCTCGGGAAGTTACGATCCGGTTCTGAGAAGTCGCTGATGTAGATGACTTCTGCGTTGGCCGGTTCGAGGTTGAAATCGCCGGCAAATTCTTCGAGCAGGAATTCGAGGTCGGTCGGCAGTTCTTCGGGAAGATCACCGGAGAGCGTACCGTCTTCGTTGATCAGGTCTTCCGGCAGTCCATCCGGGAAGAACGGTTCGAGTTGGCCGAGCAGTTCTTCGGGCAGTTCATCCAGGAAGTCGGCTTCGCCACCGAATTCATCGAACTCACCGGCGAATTCGTTGAAGAGTTCCTGCGGTGTCGTCGTGGTGACACCGTCAATGGTACCGAGGGTGCTGAGGTCCGGTCCGCCCGGGAAGTCAGCGACCGGGAAGCCGGCGCGGAGGAAGACTTCAGCGACGGCGAGCGTCAGTTCGTTGGCATCGGTTGCCACGGCGGCGCCGAGGTTACCTTCGACCATTTCAAGGCCTGTACGGGCTCCAGCCGGCACCAGTTCGTCAAAGAGGCTGCCGCGGTTGGTTTCTTCGAGAATGGTTGAGAGTTCGATGATCTGTTCGATACCGGCGTCTTCGAAGAGGTTTTCGAATGCATCGACGATACGTGCCACGATGGTGGCCGGGCTGACCGGAAGTTCTGCCGGATCGATACCGCTTTCATCGATGAGTTCGCGGAGTTTGGCGAGCACGATGGTGGTCAGCGGGTCGACCTGGACGTCGTTCAGGGTACCCGCGGTTCCGTTTTCATCCGCGGGGATGTTGACGCAGCTTTCGATGTCGCACGAGCCGTCCTTGCCGATGTCACCGCAGACGGTGAAGTCGGTTCCGACCGGCAGGTTGTCGGCGTTGAAGGAGCCGTCTGATTGAACTTCGACTTCTGCGATGGGTTCACCATTGGGGTCGACGAGGTTTTCGCCGGCGAGGTCTTTGAAGCGTACGCAGGTGTTGTCGGTTTCGAAGCTTGGCGGAAGTTCCTGTGCGGCTTCGTTGGTGTCTGAACGCGTCGACTGGGTATCTACGAGTTTACCGCTGAGTGATCCTTCGAAGCTGAGTGCGTCCGAGTTCAGCGAGTTCTGGCCATCGGTATCGGCACCGGTTGAGGTGCCACCGCCGCTGGAATCACCGGTGGTGGGCTGGACATTGCAGCCGCTCATGACGCTCAGTGACAGGACGAGTGCGAACGATGTCGCGAATGACAAGAGTCTGCGCGCGTTGCGCTGATCGGCAAAGCCGTTTGCCGACGGGCTCGTTTGCCCGGTTCCGAAAAATCCATTCATAGTTTTGTTGTCTCCCGAAGAAATTGGTCTTGAACGCGTTTCATGGAGCCGGACCCGACGCGGTACGGCAAATGCAACTCAGTTTCCTGCCTCGTGTATGAGACAGGTCTTCACCCCGGTTATCGAAAGGCTGTGGGGGCGACTTTGGAGGTTCCTGGGTCCGATAATCAAATTGTTTTGATCGCGTGAGGTCTGTTGGGATGGCTTGGGCGGTGTGGATGGGCCGAAAATGGGGCAGAAGCGGGCTGAATTGGGCAGGAATTTATCGGGAGTCTGGCTGGTTTTGGGCTCGAAGTGTTCGTTTGAGAGACATTCCGTGCCGGGATGGCATCGGATCGGTTGGGGTAGCGCCTCGGTTTCCTGCTATCAGGGACTCGGGATTACCCGGGTTTGCCTTGCTTGATGGGGTGCGGGCGAGCGACAGCGCATCTGTCGGGACAGCTCATCGGTCGGGACGGCGGATCGGTTTGGTGGGCCTGGCCTGGCAGGCACCCGTTGCGCATTGCGGGATGGTGTCGACCTGCGGGTGGTGTCGACTTGTGGGTGTCAGGCGCTACGGATTTCCAGAATCTCGAGGTCGGGGTAGTTGGCCATCAGTTCGACCTGCCGGCGCGCGTCTTCGAGGCTGTTGGCATAAACGCGGTGGTGTCGGACGGGGCCATGTTTTTTGTCGCCGGGTTGCTTGTACTTGAAGTAGACGATGTAGGTCTTGAGCATGATTCGTAACTTCCTGCGAAGCGAAGATTTCCTGTGATCGGCGGCGCGTTGCGTCGTCGTCGGCATGCAATCATCAAACGATTGCTACGGGCGGAAATATAGAAGCGAATCGTGCGATCGTCGAGTGAGGGGGAAACAAAAAAATCCCATCAAAAAAGTGGTTTTTTGTGTGCTGATCAGGCTTTCCGATAGTGTCCGAACTGGTTGGGGTGAGATGACGAAGTTCCACTTCTGGTGCTGAAGTTGATGGTGGGGGAACCGGGTGATAGCATTAAGGTGGACCCGATAACGGAAATGAATCGGACTGCGTGATGGTGTACGGTGGGTGGTCAGCCGATACGACCATGGCGGCGATTTGTTTGGAAGACCGATTGCGGTCAACCCGTCCTTCCGCCTGCTGAGGCGGGATGGTGTAACACATCGTTGCAATACGGCTTGTATGGTTTTTTTGCAGGAGACGCCCTCATATGTTCGAGCGATTTACAGACCGTGCTCGCAAGGTGATGGCGCTGGCCAACCAGGAGGCGCAGCGCTTCAACCACGAGTACATTGGAACCGAGCATATCCTCCTGGGGCTCGTCAAGGAGGGGTCAGGCGTTGGTGCCAACGTCCTGAAGAATTTGGATGTCGACCTTCGCAAGGTTCGTCTCGAGGTTGAGAAGCTGGTGAAGAGTGGTCCGGAGACGGTCACGATGGGGAAACTCCCCCAGACACCGCGAGCGAAGAAGGTCATTGAGTACGCGATCGAAGAAGCGCGGAATCTGAACCATAACTACGTTGGTACTGAGCACCTTTTGCTCGGTCTGCTGCGTGAGCAGGATGGCGTAGCGGCGCAGGTTCTGATGAATCTCAATCTTCGCCTGGAAGATGTGCGCGAAGAGGTGTTGAACCTCCTTGGTGCCAGCGAAGAGAGTGAAGAAGTCGGTTCGGTGCCGGGCGGCAACGAGCCTAAGAAGAGCAAGAGCAAGACGCCGGCGTTGGATTCGTTCGGGCGTGATCTCACCGAGATCGCACGTCAGGGCAAGTTGGACCCGGTCATTGGTCGTTCTTCTGAGATTGAGCGAATTATCCAGGTGCTCTGTCGTCGTCAGAAGAACAACCCGGTGCTGCTTGGTGAGGCCGGTGTTGGTAAGACGGCTATCGTTGAGGGTCTTGCGCAGCAGGTTGTGGCTGGTGAGACGCCTGAGATTCTCTCGAACCGTCGCATTGTCGTGCTTGACCTGGCGATGATGGTGGCCGGCACGAAGTACCGCGGTCAGTTTGAAGAGCGTATCAAGGCCGTGATGAACGAAGTTCGTCGTGCGGGCAATGTGATCCTCTTCATTGATGAGCTTCACACGCTCGTGGGTGCCGGTGGTGCCGAGGGTGCGATTGATGCATCGAACGTGCTGAAGCCGGCGTTGAGCCGTGGTGAGATTCAGTGCATCGGTGCGACGACGCTCGATGAGTATCGCAAGTACATTGAAAAAGACAGTGCGCTGGAGCGTCGTTTCCAGCAGATCATTGTGGAGCCGCCGACCGCGGACGAGACGATTGGCATTCTCAAGGGTCTGCGTGATCGTTACGAAGCGCACCATCGCTGCCGCATTACGGATGAAGCGTTGATGCACGCGGTCGAGTTGTCGAATCGATACATTGCTCGCGTTCAGCCGGACAAGGCGATTGACGTGATGGACGAAGCCGGGGCCCGTGTCCGCCTGAAGTCCATGACGAAACCACCGGACTTGACGGAGCTTGAGCGTGAACTGGAACGTCTGAGCGGCGAGAAGGATGAGGCTGTCCGTAACGCTGACTACGAGCGTGCTGCCCAGATTCGCGATCAGATGGATTCGATCAAGCTGAAGAAGCGTACGCTGCAGAAAGAGTGGCGTGATCGTTCCAAGGAAATTGACGGTGTGGTGGACGAAGAGGTGATCGCCGAAGTTGTTTCGTCGATGACCGGTGTGCCGCTGACGCGTATGGGGCGTGACGAGGCCGAGCGCCTGCTGAGTCTGGAAGATGAGCTTCACAAGAAGGTTGTCAGTCAGGATGAGGCGGTCAAGGCGATTGCTCGTGCGGTTCGTCGCGGTCGAAGCGGTTTGAAAGATCCGAACCGTCCGATGGGTAGCTTTGTCTTCGTTGGTCCGTCGGGTGTTGGTAAGACGTACCTTGCGAAGCAGTTGGCGGCGTTCATGTTCGGCGATCCGGATGCTCTGTTTGTGCTCGACATGTCGGAGTACATGGAGAAGCACAACGTGTCGCGTCTGATTGGTGCGCCTCCGGGATATGTCGGTTACGAAGAAGGCGGTCAGTTGACCGAGCGTATCCGTCGTCGTCCGTACTCGGTCATCCTTCTGGATGAAATCGAGAAGGCGCACCCGGATGTCTTCAACATGCTGTTGCAGATCATGGAAGAGGGTCGCTTGACGGACTCATTCGGACGTCACGTGGACTTCAAGAACGTGATTCTGATCATGACGAGTAACATCGGGGCTCACCGCATCACGCACCAGGAGACGTTCGGCTTCGGCAAGAAGGACGAGAACGTCACCTATGGCAAGATGAAGGACACGCTGAAGAGCGAGTTGGAAGAGTACTTCCGACCTGAGTTCCTGAACCGTCTCGACGAGATGATCGTGTTCCACAAGCTGACGCACAAAGACCTTGTGGGCATCGTTGATCTCGAGCTCGACAAGCTTGCGGTTCGCTTGCGTGACCAGGGCTTTGAGCTTGAAGTTCGTCAGGATGGTAAGGACTTCCTCATCGAACATGGAACGGATGAGAAGTTCGGTGCTCGACCGTTGCGTCGTGCGATTGAACACCATCTTGAGGATGCGTTGTCTGAATCAATGCTCCGTGGTGAGTTTGCCGGCAAGAACAAGATTGTTGTGACGGCCAAGCAGGTTCCCGAGGGCAGCGAAGAGGAGCCGACGCTCGAGCTGGAAGGTGTCTACGAGGAGACGGAAGAGCCCGTTGGCGCCGGCAGTGGTCACAGCGACGAGACCTGATCGCCGGCGAAGCCGATTCGTCGGTTTCGTTAGCTACGTTTGATTCCTTACGAACCCCGGTTGCTCCAGCGATCGGGGTTTTTTTGTTGCCGGGCTGGCGCCTTCGTCGCTGATCCGCCATGTTCTGCCCATCCGTCTGGTTTCTCTGCATCCGCGTTTTCGCGCCGTCCTTTTCCGAACAACTTCGAAATCACCCAACACTCTCCTTGACTTCAGCACGTCTGTTAGGTATTTGTAAGGATTAGCTGAGCGGCGGACTTGAACGAAAAGATGAACACTGTTCGGTCTTTAATGCTGTGCAGTCTCAAACACTGTGCAGTCTCAAATGCTGTGCAGTCTCAAATGCTGTGCAGTCTCAAATGCTTTGCAGTCTTAGATGCTGTGCGGTCTTACATCCTGTTCAGTGTTAAACAATGGGCAGTCTTGAGTAATGGGTAATCATGAGCATTTGTTGATGAGCATATGTTGATGAGAATTGATTGAAGAGAATTGAGAGGAGCGGTCATGGGCAACGCCATCGTCCATTTTGAGATCGGGTGCAAAGACAAGGACAACACCAAGAAGTTTTATGCTTCGCTTTTCGACTGGCAGATTGCGCCGCACGGCGAAGCGGAGATGATCAACACGGGAAGTCCGGAAGGGATCTGCGGACACATCACGGCCCTGGGGCATGAGCCGCATCAGTACGTGACGGTGTATGCGCAGGTTGACGATCTTGAGGCGTATCTGGCCAAGGCGGCGGAGTTAGGCGGCAAGACCATTGTCGAACCTGTGGAAGTTCCTGAGGCCGGTCATTTTGCGTGGCTATCTGATCCGGAAGGTAACGTGATTGGTTTATGGAAGCCGATTGCGCCGTCGTCGTAGTCGCCTGGAGTTGTTTGTGTTGATGTCACGCGGGTTGAGTTGGGTGGTTCCGGTCGGGGCCGCTCACGTATTCTGAATTTGTAGAAGGAACCATCGCATGTTTGGAAGAGAGTTGCGTCTGACCAACGGAATTGGATTGGAATCGGGTTTTGCGTGGATACGCGTGCTGATCGTGGCTGGCGTTGCCGGTTCGGTGATGTTGTGGTCGGGTTCGGTGAAGGCGGAGAGTTCGGGGGATGGTCACAAGCACGACCGCCAAGGCGGGCATGAAAAGAGCGATGCCGGTCATCGGCCGCTGGTGAGTTCTGACGCCACGCCGAAGACTCCGAAGATGTCGAAGATGCAGGAAATGGACGGCATGCAGGGTATGCCGGAGATGCAGGGCATGCAGGAGATGCAGGGCATGCAGGAGATGGCGAAGATGCAGGCGGCGTGGGTTTCCATGGGGACGCCGGGTGAGCATCACGAGCAGCTGCAGTTCTTTGCCGGGCAATGGGCGGTGAGCGGACGTTTCCGGATGGGGCCCGACATGCCATGGATGCCTTCGACCAGCACGGCGAAATCGGAGTCGATCCTGGGCGGTCGATTTGTGACGCAGCATGTCACCGGCGATGAAATGCCCGGTTTTGAAGGGAAGTTCGAGGGGCATGCGCTGTTCGGGTATGACAACTACAAGAAGAAGTTCGTGGTGCTCTGGATCGACAACATGTCGACGGCGGTGCAGGTGGCCGAGGGGACCGGCAGTGCTGACGGCAAGTCGTTCTCGTTGGTTTCAACTTCCTACCATCCTCGCGTCAATCGCGAAGTTTCGATCCGTTGGGTTTACTCGATCGACGGTCCTGATCAGTACACGTTCAGCACGTATGAGCCGGGTCCGGATGGCAAGGAGTACTTCGCGATGGAGTTGGTTTATTCACGCGTGAAGTCGCCTGAGAAGTAGCTGGCGTGTTTTGAATTGTTGTGGGGGGGCAACGCCGGTCTGTGCTTGGGGGGCGGTGTCTATTGGCATTCCGGGTGCTCGGGCGTTCCTGTGGTTGGGCGGTCAAATGGTTGGGCGGTCAAGTGGTCAGGTGCATGGGGGCTGGAAGCGTGGGTTTCGGGCAGGAGGGCGAGTGATGGGCAATCGTGCAGACTGGGGGAAGGACGATGTGCTGCGGGCATAGGGTTGAGCATTAGGTTGAATCGAGGGTGGGGGGATCGACTGGCATCGTTTGATCGGAGGCGGTGCCACAAAAAAAGCCCGCAGGCGTGAAAACCTGCGGGCTTGCTATTGATACAACGATCGTCGGTCGGTGATCGGCGTCAGCGTAACTGTCTGAAGCCAGCTACTGTTGACCCACCTACTGTTGGCCCTGCGAGACCGGGGCGTTCATGGTATCGAGGAAGCCTTCCAGCTTACGTGCACGCACGGGGTGCTGCAGTTTGCGGATGGCCTTGGCCTCAACCTGGCGAACGCGTTCTCGGGTCACCTTGAAGATCTTGCCGACTTCTTCAAGGGTGTAGGTGTAGCCGTCACCGATACCGTAGCGGAGTTTGATAATCTCGCGCTCACGGTAGGTCAGCGTCTTCAGTACTTCTTCGACGCGGTCGCGCAGCATGCCGCCGCCGGCTGTGCTGGCGGGGGATTCGACGCGGTCGTCTTCAATGAAGTCACCGAAGTAGGAATCTTCGCTCTCGCCGACGGGTCGATCGAGTGAGATCGGGTGTCGGGAGATTTTCAGGACGCGTCGACA
>JBMYUM010000056.1:0-14156 GCA_049605375.1 Phycisphaerae bacterium
CCCGTATTCGCCTCCACCACGTCGCCAAAGGGGATTCCATCGAGCTCATCCCGCACCTCCATCAGCTGTTTCACGAGCGGCTTCACGTCCGCCGCGGACACGGTCCCGGCGAAGACCAGCAGCATCACCGTCGATTGCACCACGTCCGCATCGGTCGGGTCCGAGCTTCTCACCAGAATCAGACGCCCGGCAAAGTCGATGTTTCGGTTCCCGTCACCCGTGTAGATGCCAGGTGCTAATTCGACAATGTCACCGGAAAGGGCGTGTTCCACACCATCCTGGATAGAACAGAACGGAGCCTCCGGGGTTCCGTCGCTCCGCGAAGCATCACACGGAGACGATGCGACGTGAATCGTGAAACTGTCGGTCTCGCAATCGTCGGGAACGCCGTTCCCATTTGAGTCGTCCGCACCGTTGGCAATCTCACATGCATCAGAGGAACCGTTGCCGTCGCAGTCCGGTAAGTCCTGGCAGATGTCGAGTCGTTGATCCGCGTTGCAATCGTCAGCGCCTTGGTTGATTTCGCAGATGTCGGAGACCCCGTTTCCGTTGCAGTCTTCGTCGCAGGTATCCGGGCGTAAGTCGTTGTTACAGTCCGCGAGCAGGCCGTCGGCGATCTCGCAGGCATCGTGAATGCCGTTGTTGTTACAGTCTTCGCCTAAGCGACAAACATCAAGGACACCGTCATCATCACAGTCGGTCGAAAGACCGAGCGAAACTTCGCAGCTGTCGGCCTGTTGATTCCCGTTGCAATCCGGTTCGCAGATGTCAAGAAGTCCGTTCGTTCCACAGTCCAGACTTGGCGTTGCGACGATTTCTTCCGAGTCCGGCTGGCCGTTGTTGTCACAATCGGCATCCGGAGATGGTGACATGACGACAGCGAAAGACTGCGTTCCCTTGAGGAGGACACCCGATCGAATCTCAACGCGCCAGAGGCCGGCCGCGGGCGCATCGACGTCGATGACTTCAACGTTGTTGCGATGGTCTTCGCGAATGCGGACAGCCAGAGCGTCCGGTCGCGACGGATCAAGAGTCCAGGGGAAGTGCCGGACCTGATCAGGGCTGAACAGTCGAAGATCCAGGTCGTGGACGAGTGCGTGCGACGCTAGAGGCAATCCGGCCGGATCATCCCATGCGAGAGTCACACGAAGGTGGCTTTGCCCTGGCTCGACGTCGATCCAATAGCTTTTCTGCGATGAGGACGCCAGTTCATCCTGGCGAAAAGAACGTTGCAGGAGAGCGTCAACGGCCTGCTGTGCCTGGACGAGTCCGTATCCGCTTCGGAAATCGGGACCGGGTTGCTCGGCATCCACTGCCGTATGAATGAGCAGGGCCTTAAGCAACGCATTACGAACATCGTCCATGTCTCCGATTTCGCGGTTGTATGCTTCCAGAAGAAGGGCGCCGATGCCCGTGACCGTTGGTGCTGCCATGGATGTTCCGCACAGTGCGTCGTAATCACCGAGCGCCGTCGCAGATGTGACACCGTAGTCGTCTGAGAGCTGGCAACCAGGGGCTACCACGTCAGGCTTGGTTCTTCCGTCTGCGGTGGGACCCCAACTCGAAAAAGCGGCAACCCCACCCGTGTCGCCGTTGGTTGCGCCGACCACGATTGCGTTCTTCATGCCGGCCGGTGGCGCTAATGAACCGTAGCCGTCCGAACGAATGGCGCCCTCAACACGACATCGATCGCAGCTGCGTTCGTTGCCTGCGGCGAACACCGCACGAATGGGGGAAGTGTGGTCAGTGATCAGTCCATCAACCAAAGCTGACGTGACACCGTACCGACCGTTCCAGGTGCAATTGAAGCCGTTCGCGCAAACGTTGCTACCGATCGAGTTGTTCGCAATGTGAGTATCGAGGGCATCGAACGCGGTCAGGTAGTCCTGTTCGAGATCCCCGGGGTTCATAAACAAGATGTCATCGATCGGCCCCCCGAGGTTTTCAACAGCGAAAGACTCGGCGAGTGCAAACGGCGCCATCCCTCGAAGCTCGCCCCCGCTGGCAAGTCCGCTCCCGACGATCGTCCCCGTGACGTGGGTGGAATGAACAACACCAGGCACAGGGTCATGGGCTCGCACACGTCCATCAAAGTCGGGATGTTCTTCGATTGCGGAACCCCCGTCGTAGACCATCACCGAGACTCCATCGCCGCGAAGATTGTAGGGGGGGGCCTGGACGGCCGTGACGCCGACGACTTCTCGATTGAGGTCGTTCGTGTGACCCATATGGGGTAGGGGGGGCTCAATCCACAGGACATCATGCAGATCGGCGACCCTATTCACTTGATCTTGGTTCACAGAAATAAGGAATGCCGGAATCGTACGCAGGCTGGCCAGAACGATGGCGCCACTTGCTTGAAGCCGGGACTCCGCGTCCGTTCGATCTGACTCGTTTGCGAACCAGACGATGACGGCCTGCCGTGGAAGCCCGTCATCCCCATCGCCAAGTCGCGTCCAGGTTGGCAGTCGCCCGCCGGCGAGACTCGCATCAAGTTTGTCGGCCGGCCGGACGGTTCGTCGTTGAAGGACGTACTGTTCGATAGGGGTTTGGGCCACGGGCGATCGCCCCTGACCGGCACGGATTTGTCCTTCTGTGATGGATGCCAGGTATTGGTTTTCGCCAAGTCGTTGAATCAGCTGAATGCCGCGAGCACCCAGAGTCTCAAGCGATGCCTCTGTGAGCGGGTCGACCAGCTCGAGAATTTCGAATCGCCTGAAGGTGGTCGACGTACCCTTGCGCTCGCTACGCGAGCCACTCTGTACCTCGCCACTGGACTGTGCGAACAGCGCACGACCGTCATCCTGGGACGGCATAGGTCCGAATAAAACCATGGCGAAGCAGACGATCGACCCGATCGTAGCGCGATTTGGCATCTCGAGTTGTCCCCCTGTTGATAGCCCCCACGCACGATCCGTTTTCGCTTCCTTGCGATCAGCCTCTTCAGGGTGTCAGCGTGCCTGGCACCGTCGTCGTGGCTGCGAACCGAACGCGTTTATGGGAGCATATCCTATTGGAACGCCGTGGTTCAAGTTTCGTTTCTTGGACGGTCCCGTGGCCGTCAACATTGACTGCAAGCGGGTAGGCATAAGCATAGACTTGGGCTCTACATTTTCGACAGTCTCGCTTTAGCTCTCCTGAAGTGTGAATTGGACTTGCGGATGGATCTTAACCCAGCGATCACAAAGGTTTAGATGGCTCGTGCCCGGTCCGCGAGTCAGTTTGTGCTGTCTCCGTTTGGTTGAATTATTTTGACCGTGTTAAGAGGCTCTGAACGGGGTATGAAACTTCCCCAAAAAGTTAAATGAATTGTTGTGTTTGCGGACTAGTTTGTTTAACTTGGTCAATCTGAGGGCTTCGTTTCCAGTGGTGATATGCGCGTTATGCGCTGTCATCACGGTTGAAGTTCGAGGTGAAGTGAAGCATTAAGCGTGTAGAGCAACGGGTGATGCCGGCCTTGGAAATTGCCGGGTGTTTGGGTTCCGTGGCTCTGCAAAGCGAGGGAAAAGTGGCAGCATTTCTTCCACTGACAACCAGTTGCTTTCGGCTTGAGGGTTTTTCCCTTGGTGCTGAGGTCGTTCCTGGTTCCTGTTTGAGCAACCCGCTCGATGCGAGCTTCCCGCCTTTCTTTTTGATCTTGAATCGGATGGTTTCTTGATAAACGCGTACCACCGTACGACTTGCCGGTTGCTTGACCGCTCCTGGCAAAGACGAACGGTGCCCTTACTGTAAAACACGGTGTTTCCGCCGGGAGGCGGGAGAAGAGTCTTCCTTATTGGAGGTGTGGAAAATGAGAGCGAGTAAGTTTGTCTTTGGCGCTGCCTTTGCATTTGCTGCAGTAGCCAACGCCGCCACGATTGACATCGTGCCGGTAGCCAGCGACTGCGGTGGCAGCATCAGTGGTAACGAAATCACTGTGACCCCGGGTTGCAACGTTGAAGTTGAAGTACGTATCAGCGGTTTTGCACCGGACGCCGTGGCTGCTTACCAGTCCACGATCGACTGTGCTTCGCTGGATTCCAGTGTTGCTGGTAAGGTCCTTGTCAGCAATCTCGACGGTACGATCGGTGCTTGCAGCTTCGGTTCTGGTGATTGCACCGGTATCGATGAGTCAAACGCCCGTTACCTGCTTGCCAACGCAGCCAGCACGCTTCCGGCATGCTCGCTCGTGACGGCTTGCCCGTCAGCCGATCCGGGCGAATACGCTTGTGGTTCGGTTGCCATCTTTGGTGACTCGGGTGCTGATGACGGTATGGCTTACTACGGTTCGACCTACGGTCTTTCCGTTTCGGCCGACTTCAAGGGTACCGCTGCTGTTACGGTTCAGAACGACCCGAACAACACGTTCCTGAAGAACCCGATGGCTCGTGACATCATCATCGACGCTATCAACCCGGCTCTGATCACCGTTCCGGTTGGTGCCTGCTGTGGTAGCACCAGCAATCCGTTCTGTATCGATGACGCTACCGAAGATGAGTGTAACGCTCAGGGTGGTGGCTTCAACGCTGGCGAAGCATGCTCAGGTATGGACGCAAACGGCGACGGTCTTGATGACTTCTGCCCGATCTGCGAAACCGACGCTGACTGCAACGACGGTAACGCTTGCACGTCTGACGCTTGCACCCCGAACGGTTGTGTCAACACTGACACCACCCCGGCTGGTGAGTGCTGCAACCCGGCTGACGGTAGCCTGACGACCATCGACGATGGCGACGACTGCACCGACGACGTCTGCAACAATGACGGTTCGGTCACGAACAGCCCGTCGGCAGCTGGTACCAGCTGTGACGATGGCAACGGTTGCACGTTCGCTGATGAGTGCGACGGTGCTGGCGGTTGTGGTGGTACGGACACGAACACCGCAGCTTGCACGACGATCGACGACTGCCCGGCTGGCGCTCAGAGCTGCGAAGGCGGCTTCTGCGTTTGCACGCTGGAAACCAAGCTTGACCTGGTTGTCGCTGACAGCGACAAGCCGGACACCAACTGCTTCGACGAAGGTGACTCGGTCACCGTCGACGTCGTCATGGGTGCTGGTTCGGAATGCGTCACTGGTGGTCAGTTCCTGGTCAACTACGACCCGAGCTGCCTGCAGTTCGAAGGTCTGGCAGCTGGCGACTTCTTCCCGCTGCTGGTTTACAGCGACATCGATGAAAACGCCGGCACGATCTTCGCTGCCGTCGGTATCATGCCTGGTGGCGATTGCACCCAGGGTCCGGAAGTTCTCGCTTCGCTGAGCTTCTCGAAGCTTGGTCTTTGTGGTGAGTGCAGCCTGAGCTACGACAGCAACAACCCGCAGAACACGATCCTGAGCAACAGCGACGGTAACACTGTTCCGCTGGCATTCAACGACAGCAAGAACATCCGTCTGTCGGGTGACATCAGCTTGGATTCGCCGGAAGGCGAAATCAGCGTCAACCCGGACTGTGATTCAGCTACGGCTGTTATCACGTGGGATGACATCACGGCTTCGGACACTTGCGATGGCGAAGGCAACCCGCCGGCTATCGAGTGCGACAGCTTCCACGATGGTGGCGTCGACATCAGCGGTCTGGCTGCTAACGGTGGTCTGTTCCCGCAGGGTATCTCGACCTTCACTTGCACGGCTACCAACAGCTGTGGCAACACGGTCACGAACGAGTGGACTGTCAACGTTTCAGATCAGCACTCGCTGGACGTCAAGGTTCAGCTGTCGCCGATCGTCGTTGGCGATCCGATCACGCGTTGCATCCAGTTCGCTTTCTACAGCGACTGCGTCCAGGCTCCGAACCTCTTCTCGGTTGACCTCAGCTTCGGCTTCCCGTACGACTTCCCGGGCAAGTGGCGTGGTGAACTGAAGGTTCCGAAGGGTCAGTACGCATGCATCACGGCTAAGGACCCGCTGCACTCGCTGCGCAGCGTTTCGGACATCGACTGCGTCGACAACCAGCTCGTCGCAGAATTCAAGGGCGATCCGACGTTCGACGGCAACTGGCTTGTTCAGGGTAACCTGGACTGCTGGAAGGCCGACGGTAACGGCGACACGATCGACATCCTTGACTTCGGTATGTTCGTCAGCCAGTACCTGCAGAACCTCGATCCGAACACGCCGTGTGGTACCGCTGGTCCGCACAGCGACATCAACGGTGACGGTATCGTTGACGGTGCTGACTTCGCCTTCATCTCGCAGAACTTCCTTGCTACCAGCAAGAACAGCTGCTGCGAAGATGGTGCTGCTGCACAGCCGAACCCGGGTATCGTTTCGATCTCGGTTAAGGACCTTGCACGTCGTGGTCTGAGCGACCTCGCAGTTGCTGACCTGAACAACGACGGTGTCCTCGATGTCGCTGATATGACGGCATTCCAGGACGGCGCAACCCCGACTCGCGGCACCAAGCGTGGCGCAAGCGTCGGTGGCGTTCGCAACTCGCTCGGTCGCTAAATCGACCTTGCAACCATCACCGGATGCTTCGGCAACCGGTGATGAGTGAACTCACCCTCGGGTGAGTACACAAAGCGTACAACGGGCGGCGTGTTGAGGTTCTCCTCGGCACGCCGCCTTCTTTTTTACTGCCATCCCCCGACTCTGGTGCCATCCCCCGACTCTGGTGCCATCCCCCGACTCTGGTGCCATCCCCCGAATACTGGTGCCATCCCCCGAAGGCTGGTGCCATGCCCAAGTCACGCCGCAGGCGTGCGCGGGCATGTTCTTCCGGTACGTCTGCCCGACCCCCAACTCCTGATTCTGGTGCCATCCCCCGAAGGCTGGTGCCATGCCTAAGTCACGCCGAAGGCGTGCGCGGGCATGTTCTTCCGGTACGTCTGCCCGACCCCCAAGTGCTGACTCTGGTGCCATGCCCCGAAGGCTGGTGCCATGCCCAAGTCACGCCGAAGGCGTACGCGGGCATGTTCCCCGACTACGTCCGTCTGAACCCCAACTCACGCCGCCGGCATACGCGGGCATGAAGTGCGACTTGTATGCGTACCGTGGTTTTTATTTGCAGCCCGCGATCACGGCCGAGATAATGAAAGCGTTGGGTCAAGTCACCATGTTCTTGTGAACGCGTACCAAATTCATTCTTCGCAAGGACCACCGGATGTGGTCATTGCAGATCTCAACGCCGAGGTCATGTCCAAACTCGGTAGGAGGAACAACGTATGCGAAGCAGGTTGGTCGTCATCAGCGCGTGTGTATGCCTTGCCTCGATTTCCCTGGAGGCGGCAGTTATCGATATCGTTCCTGTGGACAGCGATTGCGGTGGGCAGATTGTTGGTAACGAGATCATCGTCGAACCGGGTTGCAGCATTGCTCTGGAGGTCCGTGTTTACGGATTCGCGCCTGACGTGGTCGCGGCGTTTCAGAACACCGTTGATTGTGCTTCCCTTGAAGCCGATGTTTCGGGAAAGCTGATTGTGAGTGACTTTGATGTCATCGTTGCGGGATGCATGTTCTCGAACAATTTCTGTACAGGAATCAACGAAGACAATCCACGCTATCTCCTCGCCAACGCAGCAAGCACGCTTCCGGCATGCCAGCTGGTGACCGCATGCCCGGGCGGCGATCCCGGTGAGTATGCATGTGGAAGCGTGGCGATTTTCGGGGACTCCGGCCCGGATGATGGTATGGCGTACTATGCGTCTACGTATCGTATTGATGTGCCGGAAGACTTCGGTGGAACGGCGGCGTTCACGGTACAAAGCGATCCCAACAATACCTTTCTCAAGAACCCGATGGCTGATGACATTCAGATAGACGCCATTCATCCGGCTTGGGTCACGGTTGTTCTGGGGCAATGTTGTGGTCCGTTTCAAAATCCGTTTTGTATGGAAGGGCTGAACGAAGCGCAGTGCGATGATCTTGGTGGATTCTACACAGAGGGCGGTGCGTGTTCGGGTTCCGACATTGACAATAACGGTATCGACGATTCCTGCTGTTGTTGTTGCGCCACCGATTCTGATTGTAACGACGGCAATGCCTGTACCGCAGATGCTTGCGTGAGTTTTCCTGCATGTACCTGTGACAGCTATGACACCACACCCGCCGGACAATGCTGCAATCCTGCCGACGGAAGTTTGAGGCTGATTGATGATGGCGATCCATGCACAGACGACTTTTGCAACCCTGATGGTTCTGTGTCCCACGTCGTCTCTCCAAGTACCTCCTGTGATGACGGCAACGGCTGCACCTTCGATGATCGCTGTGACCTGGACGGCGCGTGCGTCGGCATCGATATCAACCTGATTGCCTGCAACACCATCGATGAGTGCCCCAATGGCACGCAGGACTGCCGGGACGGGTTCTGCGTATGCGCGTTGGAAACCAAGCTCGAGCTGGTCGTAGCGGACAGCGACAAACCGGATCCAAACTGCTTTGACAATGGTGACGCGGTCGCGGTTGACGTGCTGATGGGCGCAGGTTCGGAATGTGTAAACGGTGGGCAGTTCTTGATCAATTACGATCCAACCTGTCTCGCCTTTCACGGACTTTCACCGTCGGCGGACTTTCCGCTCTTGCTGTTTACGGAGATCGACGAAAATGCCGGAACGGTATTCGCCGCCGTTGGTATCATGCCGGGGGGAGATTGCACGCAGGGGCCGGACGTGCTTGCAAGTTTGAGCTTCACCAAGCTCGGTGAGTGCGGGACATGCAACGTACGTTTCGACAGCGTCAATCCTCAGAATACGATCCTGAGCAACAGCGACGGAAACGCCGTCGCACTGGCGTTCAATGACAGTAAGTTCATTCGTCTGTCCGGTGACGTCCATATCATCGCCCCCGAGGGTGCCACAGAGGTGAACCCCGACTGCGATGCCGCCACTGCCGTCGTGGCCTGGGCGAACATCACGGCAACCGACAACTGTGACGACGAAAGCACGCCACCGGTTATCGATTGCACCGCGGCGCATGATGGTGGCATCGATATCGACCAATTGATCGCCAACGGGGGTATATTCCCGCAGGGCATTTCGACCTTCACCTGCACGGCAACCAACAGTTGCGGCGACGCGGCGACACGGGAGTGGCAGGTTGTCGTCACCGACCAGCATGCTCTTGATGTCGAAGTTCAATTGTCGCCGACCGTGGTCGGTGATCCGATTTCGCGTTGTATCGACTTCGCATTCTACAGCGACTGTGTGCAGTCACCGAACCTCTTCTCGGCCGATCTGAATTTCGGATTCCCACTCAACTTCCCAGGCAAATGGAGCGGAGAACTCAAGGTTCCGAAAGGGCAGTACGCCTGCATCACGGCTAAGGATCGGCTGCACAGCCTGCGAAGCGTGTCCGACGTTGACTGCGTCGATGACACCCTCGTGGCACAGTTCAAGGGTGATCCGATCTTCGACGGTAACTGGCTGGTGCAAGGTAATCTCGATTGCTGGAAAGCCAACGGGAACGGCGACACGATCGACATTCTGGACTTCGGCATGTTCGTCAGCCAGTACCTTGAAGACCTCGATCCGAACACACCGTGCGGTGCCGAAGGTCCGCACAGCGACATCAACGGCGATGGTGTTGTCGACGGCGCGGACTTCGCCTTCATCTCGCAGAACTTCCTCGCCACCAGCAAGAACAGCTGCTGCGAAGACGGTGCTGCCGCGCAGCCGAACCCGGCTGTCGTTTCGATCTCGGTCAAGGACTTGCGTCGTCGTGGTCTTGGTGAGTTCGCTGTTGCCGACCTGAACGCTGACGGTGTCGTGGATCCGCACGATATGACGGCGTTCCAAGTCGGCCGCCGTCCGCTGCGAACGGGCTTTGGCCCGAGGCCAAACAGGGGCAAACCTCGCTAGACGCTCACAAACGCGGTTTGATTCGTCCGAAAATGGGCCGAATTGCGACAAGCCAGGGCGTTTCGCCCTTGAAACGAAATCGATGGTCCGAGATAATCCAGGCTGGTCGGGTTAATTCACAAGAATGCGAATTCTCCAATTTGGGGGGAATGTCCTGGCGGCTTGGGTTGCACAGCCTGATCTGCCAGATAGGGGCATCGGAGCGGTAAACCGCCGAAGGAGCACACGATGAAGGTACAAGGCAAGGCGATCGGGGTATGGGCTCTGAGCCTGATCGGGGTACAGCTCGCATCTGCGGCGACCATTGACATTATTCCCGTGGCAAGTGATTGCGGCGGGCAGATCAATGGCAACGAGATCGTTGTGACCCCGGGCTGCAACGTCGAGCTCGAAGTCTGGATCAGCGGTTTCGCACCAGACTCGGTCGCGGCTTACCAGACTACGATTGAGTGTTCGTCGCTCGAATCAGACGTAGCCGGCAAGGTCTTCGTGAGTAACGTCGACGGCACCATTGGTGCATGCAGTTTCGGCAACGGCGACTGCAGCGGTGTCGATCAGAACAATCCCCGATTCCTGCTTGCGAATGCGGCCAGCACGCTTCCTGCCTGTTCACTGGTTAACACGTGCCCAAGCGGTGACCCTGGTGAATTCGCCTGCGGTACCGTCGCCATTTTTGGTGACTCGGGTGCCGACGACGGCATGCCATACTACGCATCGACCTGGGGTGTAACCGTGGGCGGTGACTTTGCTGGAACGGCACAGGTTTCAGTTCAGACCGATCCGAACAACTCCTTCATTAAGAACCCGATGGCACGCGACGTACCGATCAACACAATCAATCCGGCCATTATCACCGTGCCGGTTGGTCGCTGCTGCGGCAACATCACGACCCCGTTCTGCCAGGACAATGTCCCGATGTCAGACTGCATGGCACAGGGTGGAACTTTTGACAGCGGTGAAGCCTGTACGGGGATGGACGTCGATCCGGCGGACGGCCTTGACGACGCTTGTGTCAGCTGCGAAACGGATGAACAGTGCAATGACGGCAACGCTTGCACGAATGACAGCTGCACGCCAAACGGCTGTGTCAATACGGACACCACCCCGGCCGGTCAGTGCTGTAATCCTGCCAACGGTGCTTTGACTTCCATCGACGATGGTGATGACTGCACGGAAGACGTCTGTGACAGTGTTACCGGTCAGGTTTCACACATGCCGGTTCCTGGCGGCTCTTGTAACGACGGCAACGGGTGCACGTTCGACGACACGTGTGACGATGCAGGAAACTGTGTCGGTACGGACACCAACAGTACCGCCTGCAACACGATTGATGATTGCCCTGACGGCAGCCAGTCGTGCCAGAACGGTTTCTGCGTCTGCACGCTGACCACACCGCTCAACCTCGTTTTTGCTGACGGTGTCTGGGACGATCCGACTTGCTTCAGCGATGCACGGCCGATCACGCTTGAAGTTCAGATGGGCGGCGGTTCGGAATGCGTGACCGGTGGCCAGTATCTGATCGAATACGATCCGACCTGCCTTGAGTTTGAAGGCTTGCAGCAGAGCGACGCATTCTCACTGTTGATCTTTGAAGAGCACGACGCGGAAGCCGGAACGATTTTTGTCGCGTTCGGTATTCTTCCTGGCGACGACTGCACGCAGGGGCCGGAAGTGATTTCAACCATCAGCTTCCGGAAGTTGCCGAGTTGCGACGGTTGCAACGTGCGATTCAACAGTGTGAATCCGCAGAACACGATTCTTGCCAACGACAACGGTAACAGTGTTCCGCTTGAGCTGAACGAGAGCGGCTTCGTCCGTGGCATCGGCATTCCGACCATCAACGCGCCGACGCGTGATTTCGAAGTTCGTCCGGCCTGCGAAAGCCTGTTTGCTTACGTATCGTGGGACGACATCACCGGTAAGGACACATGTGATCCTGATCCACTCGAAGTGGTTTGCACCGGCGAACATGATCGGGGCGTCGACATTTCCGATCTCGTCGACAACGGTGGATATTTCCCGCAGGGCATATCGACCATCACCTGTGAGACCGAAAACAGCTGTGGTGTAAGCACGTCGACGAGCTGGAGGGTGATTGTCTCTGATCGACACGCGTTGGATGTTGATATTCAGCTCGAGCCCATTGTCATTGGTGACCCGATGACGCGTTGCATCACCTTTGCTTTCTACAGCGACTGCGTTCAGGCTCCGAGCATTTACACTGTGAATCTCGAGTTCGAGAACAAGTTTGGCGTCCCGGGCCACTGGGGCGGCATTCTGGATGTTCCCAAAGGGCAGTACGCTTGCCTGACCGCAAAGGACCCGCTGCACACGCTTCGTGCCGTATCGGACATCGACTGTGTCGGTGACGTTCTGCGGGCGGACTTCAAAGGTGATCCCGTCTTTGACGGCAACTGGTTGCCGCAAGGTAACCTCGACTGCTGGAAGCCCGACGGTAACGGTGACATCATTGACATTCTCGACTTCGGCATGTTCGTGATTCAATATCTGGAGATGCTTGATCCGAGTGCGCCATGCGGTTCAGACGGTCCGCACAGCGACATCAACGGTGACGGTATCGTTGACGGCGCCGACTTCGCCTTCATCTCCCGCAACTTCCTGGAAGACAGCAAGAACAGCTGCTGTGAGGAACCGGGATCCACGGCGACCGCCGGTGCGAATCAGCCGATTGTCTCGATTACGCACGATGAGCTTCGTCGTCGCGGCATGCCGGAACTGGTCGAAGCCGATCTGAACGGCGACGGCCTGCTGGACATGGCTGACATGCGGTCGTTCGTTGGCGGTACCAAGCGTTCACGTTCGAGTCTCGGCCGCTAAGCAGACGGATCGATGTGATGCCTGTGGTACGGTGAGTCGGCAGGCATGCGTTCGCTGACGGACAGATTCCGATAATATGACAAAGCCCCGTGGCCAATCGGCTTCGGGGCTTTTTTCATATGACCAGGCTTCGTGAGGCCTGGATTCGCCATCAATGTGCCAAAATCGGCCGATTTTGCGCATTCCTCGTCAAAATTCCTTGATTTCGCATCTACATTCCGGGACCATACAGGGTGACTACCTTGGGGGAAATCTGGTTCCTGGGAAGGGGGCTGGCGAATCCAAGTACATACGCGTACGTGTTGAGAGAGCATCGTGGTGCGTATCGGCTACGTCAGTTTTCCGAATCACCAGTCTGCTGCAATTGCGGGCTGAACTACTGAGCATGGCTCTGCAAGAGGTTATCTAGATGAATGCGAGATTCACTCTCAATCCAATGAACACCAGCCGAAAGGTGTTGGCCCGGAACATTTTGGGCCTGTTGATCATGGGGGGCATGATGCCCGTCGTGGCTTCGGCGGCAACGATTGATGTTGTGCCGGTGGCCAGCGACTGTGGTGGCGTGATCAATGGTAATGAAATCATCGTAACGCCCGGTTGCAACGTTGAACTGGAAGTACGTTTCAGCGGGTTTGCACCGGATGCCGTAGCGGCGTACCAGTCGACCATCGATTGTGCTTCGCTTGACGCGAGCGTCGCCGGCAAGATCGAGATCAGCAATCTGGACGGTGGAATCGGCGCCTGCAGCTTCGGTGGTGGTGACTGCAGCGGTGTTGATGAAAGCAACGCCCGATACCTTCTGACGAACGCAGCGAGCACGCTGCCAGCTTGCTCTCTCGTAACGCCTTGCCCATCGGGTGATCCCGGTGAGTTCGCATGTGGTTCGGTTGCCATCTTCGGTGACTCCGGTCCCGATGACGGCATGCCCTACTACGGTTCGACCTACGGTGCCGCCGTCTCTGCTGACTTCAAAGGAACAGCCGCGGTTGCGGTTCAGAACGACCCGAACAACACGTTCATGAAGAACCCGATGGCGCGTGACATTGATATTGAAACGATCAATCCTGCTCTGATCACGGTTGAGGTCGGGGCATGTTGTGGAAGCACCGGAAATCCGTTCTGCCTCGACAATGTGACGGCAGACGAGTGTGCTGCACAGGGTGGCGGTTTTAATCCAGGCGACGCATGTTCCGGACTGGACGATAACAACGACGGTCTCGATGACTTCTGTCCGATCTGTGAGACCGATGCTGATTGTAACGACGGTAACGCCTGCACCATGGACAGCTGCTCGCCGAACGGTTGTGTCAATGAAGACTTCACGCCGGATGGTCAGTGCTGTAACCCCAACGATGGAAGCTTGACGGCCATCGATGATGGCGATGACTGCACAGACGATACGTGTAACAACGATGGTTCCGTGTCTCACGATCCGTCCGCGGCCGGTTCGATGTGTGACGATGGTAACGGTTGTACCTTTGACGATCAGTGCGACGGTGCCGGAAGCTGTGATGGAACAGATACGAACACGGCGGCCTGCTCAACGCTTG
>JBMYUM010000057.1:0-14151 GCA_049605375.1 Phycisphaerae bacterium
GGCGATCAAGTGGTCCTTCAGGACAATTCTCACCGGCCGATTGTACTTCTTACCCAGCCCATCACGCCAGGTCAGGATATCGCGAACAACTGCAAGTTGGCGGGCCTCCATCGCACCGGTGCCTTTGACCCGGAACAAGCGGTCATCGTCGGCACGTTTGTAGAGCTCAACGTTCTCAAAACGCTGTAATTCTTCCCGTGCCCATTCCACACGCGATAACTTGTCCAGTTTCTTGTTCAGAATGCGATAAACATCCAGCAAATGCAGGACATCCTCGGCCGCGTACCGAAGCTGAGCTTTGGTCAACGGGCGCTTACGCCAGTCCGTGAGCGTTTTGGACTTGTGAAGACGGATATGCTTGGTCGCCTGGACAAGTTTCTGGAGGCTGATGGGATAATCGTACCCGACGAACCCGGCGACAACCTGTACGTCGAAGATGTTCGACGGCGCTCGACCCGTATGCTGGACTGCCAGGGCCAGATCCTCCTGTCCAGCGTGTACGACCACTTCGACCGCCGGATCCGGAATCAGGGACCAGATGGAGCTCAGATCCAGATCCAGAAACGGATCAATCAGGTAGACCATTTTTCGGGTGGCAATCTGGAGTAGGCAGGCCTCAGGCTGATACCGATCCTCCATCACAAACTCCGTATCGAACGCAAAACGCCCCTCAGACCGGCAAAGATCGGCAAGTGTGTCGATCTCCTCCTGGCTGCGGACGCTGATAGCCTCGGGGTTGTGACGTTTCTCAGTCATTGCGAAAGTGGAGCTTTCCTTATATTCAGCTCATTGTCGGAATTTCAGACATCTTTACAATACTCTTTCGGTCAAAGAAGCAAATGAGACCTGACAGTTTTCCGCGTCCAAGGAGGCGTGCATGACGGATACTGCAAGAGATCCTGAATCCAACATCGTAAATCACTCGCTCATCGAGGAAATGCAGGACGCATACCTCACCTACTCCATGAGCGTCATCATGTCCCGCGCATTACCGGACATTCGTGATGGCCTGAAGCCCTCGCAGCGACGAATCCTCGTCGCCATGAATGACCTTAATCTGGGCCCGCGTGCACAGACTAAGAAATGCAGCAAGATCAGCGGTGACACGAGCGGTAACTACCACCCGCACGGCGATGCCGTCATCTATCCAACTCTGGTCCGTATGGCCCAGGATTGGAATATGAGGCAACCGCTGATCGACGGGCAGGGGAACTTTGGCTCGGTTGACGGTGACCCGCCGGCTGCCATGAGGTACACCGAAGCCAGAATGTCACAGGCGGCCGTCGCGATGCTCGACGACCTGCAATTCGAAACCGTCGACTTCGTTCCCAACTACGACAACTCGCGCGAAGAACCGCTCGTTCTTCCGGGCAAATTCCCAAACCTCCTGGTAAACGGGGGGACCGGTATCGCGGTGGGAATGGCCACCAACATGGCGCCCCATAATGTCGGCGAGGTATGCGATGCGCTCCTGCTCTACCTCGACAACCCCAATGCGTCGCTCGCCGAACTGATGGACGTCATTCCGGGGCCTGATTTTCCGACCGGCGGACAAATCTGCGGTCGACGAGGGATCGTCGATGCCTACACCACCGGCCGAGGCAGCATCACGCTGCGTGGTACGTGCAGCGTCGAAGAAGGGCGGGGGACCAAGCGAACCGTCGTGATCTCCGAACTGCCGTTCGGGGTGCTTCGCAGCACCGTCACCGAGAAAATCGCACAGGCAGTCAAGGGCGGTCTCATCAAAGACGTCGCCGCTGTCAACGATGCCTCGGACCGAAAGCACGATGTCCGCATTGAGGTCGATCTCCGAAAAGACGCCAACGAAGATGTGGTAATCAATCAGCTGTTCCAGTACACGCCGCTGCAGTCCAACTACCACATCATGAACATTGCCCTGGTTGGGAAGCAGCCAAGAACGCTGAATCTCAAGCAGATGCTGGGACTCTATGTCGATCATCGCAAAGACGTCATCCGCCGCCGCACAACGTTCTTGCTGAAGCGTGCGAAACAGCGGGCACACATTCTCGAGGGGCTGATTCTCGCCGTCGGTGACATTGACGAGATCATTGAACTCATCAAGAAATCACCGGACCCGGCAACCGCCAAGCAGAACCTGATGGATCGTCCGCTCCGGTTAGGCGAACAGGGCACGTTGCGACGACTCCTGCCAGACCAGTTTGTTGACCGCTACGGAAGCAGCGATCATCACCTGACTGGAACGCAGGCGCAATCCATCCTCTCCATGCAGTTGCAGAAACTCACAGGTCTTGAGGTGGAAAAGCTGGCCAAGGAATACACCGGGCTGGTCGAAGAGATTGAAGGCTACGAGACGATTCTGCGGGAAGAAGCCCGCGTGCTCGACATCATCCGTGAAGACCTGCATGAGCTGAAGGAAAAGTTCAAGGGCAAACGACGCACCGAAATCGTCGAAGCCGTGGGCGACTTCAGCATCGAAGAGCTGATTCCGGATGAAAATGTGGTCGTGACAATTTCCCACGCTGGCTACGTCAAGCGAACCGGAATGGATGCATACCGGAAGCAAGGACGCGGCGGGCGCGGAATCCGCGGTGGAACCACCAAGGACGGCGACTTCCTCGACCACCTGTTCGTGGTCTCCACACACGACTATCTGCTTTTCTTCACCAACCGCGGTCGTGTCTATTGGGCTCGTGTCTTCGACCTGCCCGACATGAGTCGAACATCCAGAGGTCGGTCGATCGCCAACCTGCTGAACATGATGGAGGGTGAATCGCACCGGGCTGTCCTTGCCGTCCGCGAATTTGAAGAGTCCTTTGTCTTCTTCGCGACCGCGAACGGTACCGTCAAAAAGACACCCATGAGCGCGTTCAGCCGTCCGCGATCAAACGGGATTATCGCGATTTCCCTCGACGAAGATGATGAACTCATCAACGTGGAACGAACGTCGGGTGAAAACGAAATTGTCCTCGGAACGAAACAGGGAATGGCCGTGCGCTTCGATGAAAGCGAAGTACGAGCCATGGGGCGGACCGCACGCGGCGTCCGTGGCATGTCAATCGCCGACAATGATGATGTGGTCTCCATGGTCGCCATCGACCCCGGTTCGTCACTCCTGACTGTTTGCGAAAACGGTTTTGGCAAGCGGACCAGCATCGAGGAATACCGGAAGACCAAACGCGGCGGTAAAGGAGTCATCAACATCAAGGCCACCGATCGCAACGGCCAGGTGGTCTCTATCAAAGCGGTCAGTGACGCCGATGAACTGATGTTTATCACCGCCGGCGGCATGATGCTCCGGACAGACTTGTCAGCCGTCCGTGAAATCGGACGGGCGACGCAGGGCGTCCGCCTGATCCGCCTGTCCGATACTGACAAGGTCGTCGCGGTCGCAAAGATCGCGCCGGAAGAACAGGACGGAGAGGACGCAAAGGCTGAGCAGGAAGGTGCCGGCGAGGCGCCCGAAAACGTGACAGGCAGTGCCCCGGATGCCAACGCAGACGCTTCGGGTGATTCCAGCGGAACTCACGGCACCGAAGACGGTGATGAGCAGAATGACTGAATTTCGCCGTAAAGGCGAATTTCCCCCTGGAAAGGACAGTTAAGCGGCCGAAATCTGGATTTTGAGGCGACCACCTCCCCGCAGAACCGAATAACTAGGGAGGCACCATGAGTCGTGCGTACGGAGCGTTCTTACGCAACCGAATCCAGACAATGCCCAAAGGAGTAGCGACGATGAAATCGAACAACCTGATTCTCGTCATCGGAACTGTCATGCTGACCATGGCGGCCGCCGATCGGGCGACAGCCCAATTGGCCAACGACCCGGCAAACGTTGCGGGTAATTCAGCCTTTACCAATTCTCAGGGAGGGAGCGTCGGACTCCGCTCGCCCGGGTCTCTCGTCAGTGCTGGAATTGCTAACCAGCAGGCTCGGGTGCTTTCCCCGAGACTGACATTCGACAACATCACCGAAGTAGAGGAAATCCCGTTCCAGCGAGTCTTCTACGTCGATGCGGTAAACATCCTGTTTCAGAATCTCAATCAAGTCCTGCTCGAATTGGGCAATACGTTGCTCCTGCGGCTGGGCGGTAACACCCAACTTCCGCCAACAACGCAACCGGCGACAGGCGGCGGTGACGACACGCCCGCCCCCGCCGAATCGAAGAGGACGCCGGTGAAACTCGTGGACCGGATTCTGCTGTTGCAGAATCCGGATTCACCGCGCGCGGTGAAAGCCAGGCGCGGACAGTAACGCCTGGAAAGAAAGTTCCCGCAGCAGTCTCACATCCAGCAGGGCACTGGGTTACGTGTGAGACAAGACAAAGGTCCAAGGAGGGATGAAAGGGATGCGGGGTGTAAATTGGTGTCTCAACCGTAGTCTGGTTATCACCGCGACAGCCGTCGGTTTGGTGATGACCATCGTAGCACCCCTTCACGCCGAAACCGTGACCATCGCCGTCGATCGTGACAATACGATCGTTCAGGACAGCGACGAGCTGAGTAACGGTCAAGGCCTCTACTTCTTTGCGGGTCGAACCGGTCAGATTGAAGATGGCATACGGCGGGCACTTCTTCATTTCCCCGTCGAAGATGTACTTCCCGCCGGATCGGAAATCCTCGCCGTAACTGTCACCCTGAACGTTTCACGCACAAGGAATGGCAACGCACCGGTTTCGTTTCATCGACTGCTGAGCGACTGGGGCGAAGGTGCATCAATGAGCGTCGAGGGTACCGGTGGAGGAAGCGGAAACGGTCGTGGGGCGTTTGCCGAACCCGGGGACGCCACATGGGAGCACACGTTCTTCGATGACCAGTTCTGGGACAGATCAGGCGGCGATTTTGAATCGAATGTCAGCACGGAACTCACGCTGACGGATGAGGACATCTATACGTGGCCCACGACCACCGCATTGGTTGCCGATGTCCAGGGTTGGGTCGACTTTCCCGATACCAATTTCGGATGGATCCTGCGGGGCGACGAAGAGAACAGCCCATCGACCTTTCGTTTCGACAGCGCCCAAAATCTGGAGTCGCCACAAACCCCCATTGTGACCATCACATTTCAGCCCCCCGGAGATCCAGTCGCCTGCTGCACCTCGGCTGCCGTCTGCGAAGAACTGAATTCCAGGGTTTGTGAAGTGACAAGAAGCGGGTTTCTTCTAGCCAACGAGTCATGTGAGGACATCGAATCGTGTTGCATCGAAGACGTCGGTTGCGATGATCAGAATGACTGCACGACCGACCTCTGTGTCGACGGTGTGTGCAACCACGAGAACATCGACGGAATCTGTGATGACGGCGACGAATGCTCGACGGGCGATATTTGTGCAAACGGGCAGTGTGTCGGAAGCCGCGAGAACGAGTGCTGTCGCGATGAGGATTGCGACGATGGGGATCCCTGCACCACGGATGCCTGTCAGGACGGGGCTTGCGAGGTCAACGCGCACGAAGGAACTTGCGACGATCAGGACCCGTGCACGGAGAATGATCAGTGCATCGCGGGCGTCTGCCAGGGCACGCCCGTCGCCGATTGTTGTGTCTCCGCGCAAGAGTGCGATGACGAGGATCCATGTACCCTGGACGCTTGCGTCAGCAACGCATGTATGAGCAGCCTCTTGGATGATGCGCCATGTGACGACGAACGATCGTGCACCGAAAATGACACCTGCCTTCAAGGATTGTGCGAAGGCACAATGATTCAGGGGTGTTGTGATACAGATATTGATTGTGACGATCAGGACGAGTGCACAAGCGATCTGTGTGAAAACAGCACCTGTTCAAATCTGCTGATCGATGAATGCGGTAACAACAACGCTGCTCCATGTGGCGCGATGGGGTCCTTGCCACTGATACTCCTTTCGATGATGGGCCTCTTTCTGTCTTCCCTCCGGACCGGGCGACGACAAGGCGGGCCTCGTTCGTGATCGAAAAGAAGGATCTGGATCAGGACTCGCGTTGGATCGCCGGTATCGACATCGGAGGAACCAACACTAAGTTCTGCCTCGTCCATCCTGATTCACAGGAACTTCTCAAAGGCGATCTCGAAACAGATACCAGGCAGGAACCGGCTTCGGTCATCAAGGAAATCGCGATCGCCGTGAGCGAGTTGCTCGCAACGACCGGAGCCGATCAAAAACTTCATGGCGTTGGCGTGGCATGCCCGGGCCCTCTCGACCTCGAAAGAGGTGTGGTTCTCAATGCTGCAAATCTGCGCGGTTGGTGCGAGCTTCCAATCAGAGACCAGTTTGTCCGCGCCTTGGACTGCCCGGTCACGCTCCTGAACGATGCCAATGCGGCCTGCTTTGGGGAAGTCATGCTCGGTGCCGGACGCGGTGCAACCAACGCCGTTCTGTTTACGTTGGGGACCGGCATCGGCGGTGGAATGACCGTTGGTGGAAGGCTGGTGGAGGGAGCATACGGAAACGGCGGAGAACTGGGACACATGATCGTGGTTCCCCAAGGCCGCGCCTGTGCATGCGGGCAGTATGGATGCATGGAAGCTTACGCCGGCGGGCGCAGTCTCGTTCAGCGGGCGGCAGAGAACAACCTCGGTACATCGGAAGCACCATTGACGGTTCCCGAGATCATCAAGGCTGCTGAAAGTAACGAAGCGGCTGCCGAAATCTGGGCGGATGCCTGTAAGGCCTTGGCGATCGGATGCGTCAATATGCAGCATGTGGTGGAGCCGGATGTGATCATATTCGGTGGTGGCATCGCGGCCGCTGGGGACGCCGTTCTGCAGCCCGTACAACGCTACATTTCTGAACGATACTGGAAGCTATCGCCGAACAGGGCAGAACTTCGACTGGCGTCCCTCGGAACCTGGGCCGGTGCGCTCGGTGCCGCGCAATGGCACATCCACCGGTCTCCGTAACCCGGACCGTCGCAAAGAGGGGAGATTCATGGCCTATCCGTTCGTGCCAATCGCAATCATCGCGGTCATTGTGAGTGGTCTTCTTACCCTGGTGCTTCCCGGCGCAGCGTACCTCTTGCTGGTGTGCCTGGTTCTGGCGGCCCTTGGGACGTACGACCGAGCCCAGCGTAAGCATGCAGTGCTCAGGAACTTCCCCGTCATCGGGCGGTTTCGCTACCTGCTCGAGTCTATTCGCCCTGAAATCAACCAGTATTTCATCGAATCCAACACCGACGGCACACCATTCAATCGCGAACTGCGGTCGCTCTCTTATCAACGGGCGAAACGGGCAAGGGAGACCGTTCCGTTTGGAACGCAAAGAGATGTCTACGAAAGTGGATACGAGTGGATCAATCATTCACTTGAAGCGACAAGACCCGCTGAAACAGAACCACGGGTGACCATCGGCGAAGGGACGACAAGTCGGCCCTACGAGGCATCGTTGCTCAATATCTCCGCCATGAGTTTCGGATCACTCTCCGATGCCGCGGTTCGGGCATTAAACGGCGGCGCAAGAATCGGAAAATTCTATCACAACACGGGCGAAGGCTCGATCAGTCGCTACCACTTGGAACCCGGAGGCGATCTCGTTTGGCAAATCGGTACCGGTTACTTCGGTTGCCGAAACAAGGATGGCTCATTTGATCCTGAAGCCTTTGCTGATCGCGCGGCGCCGGACGCGGTGCGAATGATCGAGATCAAGCTGTCGCAGGGAGCAAAACCAGGGCACGGGGGAATCCTCCCGGCAGCCAAGATAACCAAAGAAATCGCCGGCATTCGTGGGGTGCCGATGGGGTATGATGTTGTCTCACCACCCGCACATTCGGCTTTCTCAACGCCCAAGGAACTCCTGAACTTCGTTGTCCAACTACGAGAGTTGAGCAATGGCAAACCTGTCGGTATCAAGCTTTGTCTGGGGCATCCAGCCGAGTTTCTTTCCCTGTGCAAAGCCATGCATGAAACCGGGCACGTACCCGATTTCATCTCCGTCGACGGCGGTGAGGGTGGAACGGGCGCTGCGCCGTTGGAATTTTCTAATTCTATCGGCGCGCCGCTGACGGAAGGCCTCTACATCGTGCATGCCGCATTGACGGGATTCGGTCTGCGGCAAAAAACAAAGATCATTGCGTCTGGCAAAATCATAACCGGCTTTCACATGGCCAGTCGGCTGGCTGCCGGCGCCGATCTGTGCAATGCCGCACGAGGTTTCATGTTCGCGCTCGGTTGCATTCAGGCGCGGCGGTGCAATTCGAACGTCTGTCCGGTTGGCGTCGCCACGCAAGATCGGAAGCTGATTCGCGGGCTCGACGTTGAGGACAAGACCGAGCGCGTCGCCAGCTATCATCATCAGACGGTGCATGCGTTCCTGGAGTTGTTAGCCGCAGCAGGTTTGCGCGATCCCGCAGAATTGAGGCCCTGGCACATCCAGCGAAGAGTGTCCGCGCGGGAAGTGCGAAACTACGCAGAGATTTACGCCTATCCGGAAGAGGGAAGTTTCGTGAACGGAACGCCGCCGGAACCTTTTGCAGAGTGGCTTAGCCTCTGCGATGTCGATCACTTCCGTCCGCGACGCTGACGTTCGACGGGATCGCGTTCGTCAGTGAGCTGAGAGGAGTCGCATGCCTGGGTGATTTCAAGCATGCCGGCGGCAACGTCCGCTGATGCCGCCGTACCATCGGGCGACCAGCCGCCGACGCGAATCAGGTAACAGGCACCTTCCACAACATCGTCCAGAAAGATGGCCGACGTAGACGCACCGCCACAGAAGTCGTCATCACAGGCGAGAAGCGACTCATTATCCCCGGGGCATACGCAGGTACCATCCGACTGGTGGGTACCGTGAACCGACAACATCCCGTCATACGATTCGAGTCCGCACATGCGTAATGTGACCGTGCCGTCACACGGGGCGATGTACTCATACCAGACATCGGCTTGAAAACTATCTGGCCCGGAGTCACGACAGCCGGCGGCAGCTTCGGGGCCGTCGGTCGTTGCCAGCCGATTGTCGGTGGGTGTCTCACAGAAGTACCCTTCGACCGGGTCCGGAAGGCACGACGACTCATCACTGCACAATGGCTGCGTTGGAAAACAAACTTCGGTCGGATCACCTTCACAGGTGCCGGTGTTGGGCAGGGGAATAAACCCATCACATGCAGGTGCGCCCGATCCGCAATCGTCATTCAGCGGACCGTCACACGATAGGTCTTCGCAGGTCGCAAACGGACCGAATGAACCACCGGCATCGTCGCATTCAAATTTGAACCCCTGGTCAAAACAGGGCTCGCCCGGAATGCAGCAGACACCCGGCGCGAATGGTGAAATGAGATCGTCGCTGCAGGCGGCGAGCTGGGTCTGCGCGTACGCCTCTGCGCCAAACGCTCGGACGGCCAAGGCATAGACCGTCGCCAGCGATTCGCATACCTGTCGATTCGGGCGATTGAAAAGAAAGCGACGTCCACAGATCTCCAGTAAATCGAGGTAGAAGATGAGGTCGCACTTGGCCTGTGTCGCGTCACAATCGGCATAACAGATGTTGTGTGCCTCACAGGCCGGCGTGAAACAGACCAGGCCCAACGGGCAGTCCGGCACCAGTTGCGCAACGGCGACCGGTCCGCATGCGGTCAGATCTGCTGGATCTGTATCGCCGTTGAAGAGCCCGTTGATAGCCTGAAAGAGCGCGGTGTCGTTGCCGCATCCCCCACACAGGGGAATCGTTCCAACGCAAAGCAAAGACAACCATGCGACGCGGAACTTACGCATGCGTGTTCGCCTCAGCTCGCTTCTCAATACGATCGACCAGCAACGCACCGACGGCATCTCCCCATACGTTGACCGTCGTTCGGATCATGTCGAGAAAGCGATCGACGCCGACGATCAAACCAATCGCCGCAACCGGAATGTACGGGGAACCTTCCATGCCGGCTAACGTCTCATTCACCGTATCCACGACGATCACCATGGTCACCAGTCCGGCGCTGGGAATACCGGCAGCACCGACCGCAGCGAGTGTCGCGGTGATGGCGACCAGGATCAGCGTGCCGAGTGGTAACTCAATACCATAGGCTTGGGCCAGGAAGACGACTGCAACGGCCTCGTACAAGGCGGTGCCATCCATATTGATCGTCGCGCCCAGTGGCAAAACGAATCCTGCGGCACGTTTGCTGACGCCGGCGTTCTCGGTCGCACATTCGATGGTGACAGGAAGTGTTGCCGATGACGAATCGGTCCCGAGCGCCGTGAGCAATGCCTGCCGCAGCTGATGAAAATAGACCAGCGGATTGGTTCGCGCAAAAACCCAGCAGACAAGGCCCAGCACCACGAATGCGTGGATAAACAGGCCGACGATAACGGTGATCATGTAGGTGCCGATGGCGTCCAGGAACACGTGCAGGCCGATCCGTGCAACTGTCCAGGCAAGAAGGCCGAAAACACCGATCGGGGTGAGCCAGATGACGGCGTGCACCAGTTTCATGATCGCGTCAAACAGGGCGCCCACGAATTCGATGATGAGGGCGCCGCGGTCTCCCATGGTTGTCAAAACGATACCAAAGAGAATGGCGAAGAAGATCACGGGGAGGGCCTGCCCCTCGGCTGCAGCCTGGACAACGTTGCGGGGAATAATCTGCTTCACCAGATTCTGCATGGCACCGACCAGGCCTTTCGGACCGGCGGCGATGTTCTTTTTCATCGACTCGGACTCGTCAAAGGTCTGTTGTGCCTGGGCGATCTCATCTTGTGAGATCCTATCTCCGGGGCGAATCCAGGTGACCAGGATAAGTCCGATCGCAGCCGCGATCGCCATGGTGGAAATGTAGTAGACGAGCGTGACGGTTCCGATTCGTCCCAGTTGCCTGAAATCGCCGACGCTCGTTACGCCGACGATGACACTGGTCGCGATCAACGGAATGATCAGCATTTTCAGCAGGCCAAGAAAAACTGTATCACCGATGAAATAGAAAATCGTGATGAGGGTGGCGTGCTTGTGCAGTGAATCGCTCATGCTGATGGAGAAGTCCGGATCGTAGAGCAGCTGGCCTACGATGACGCCGGCGACGAGCCCCAGCAGAATGAGTGCAGTCAAAAGCCACTTTGCATTCATGTCGATCCGTCCTTCCCGCCACGACAGTGACGCAACGCCCGTTGAGTCGTGGATAATCTGGGCAATTTCCCTCCCTGTGCGCGGCGGTCCGCGAGATTGCGATGCTATCTCGGCTGACTGGTAGTCGCAACTCACCGTCTGTCGACCCAGCCAGAGCAGAGTAAATTTTGACACAACCCCTTCATTCGCTTATATTTGCTACGTGCCAGAGTTAAAACTGCTAGTCGAATTGAGGTGCGGGCAATCATGACCTGCATAGCCGTGATACCAGCTCGATACGGCGCCTCTCGCTTCCCCGGAAAACCTCTTGCACGCAAAACCGGCAAGTACCTGATTCAGCATGTGTATGAACAGGTCGCGTCTTGCGCGTTGATCGACCATGTCGTCGTGGCCACAGACGATGATCGCATTGCGAATGCTGTCACCGAGTTTGGTGGTCGCTGCGCCATGACCAGGGCAGACCATACGTCTGGAACAGATCGGATTGCGGAAGCGGCCGAGAGCATCGGCCTCGCCGAAAACGATCTGGTTTTGAATATTCAGGGTGACGAACCCGAAATTGAGCCGGCTTCCATCGAGGGCATGATCACGAGTTTTCGTGAACTGGAAGCCCGCCAGCAGGCGGACGGTGTTGTTGTGACGCTTGCAACACCTTTTCCGGAAACCGCATCTTCTCATGGCAACGGCTCGCCGGAAGATCCGAATTGCGTCAAGGTCGTCGTCCGCCAAGACGGATTTGCATTGTATTTTTCGCGATCGCCTATTCCGTTTCCTCGCCATTCTGGTGGGGTCATTGGAGAGGTGGGTGCGTACAAGTTGCATGTTGGCGCTTATGGTTTCAGCATGCGGACGCTTGCAGCCATTGCGGCCCAACCGCGCGGCAATTGGCTTGAGACCCACGAAGGGCTCGAGCAATTGCGCTGGATGGATCATGGAATGCGGTTGCTGGTGCGTTCGATTCCGCGGGCAGCCCCGGGGATAGATACGCCGGCCGAATACGAGGCGTTTGTCCGTCGGTATGAGGGTACGCTTGATTGACACGGCAGGCCGCAATCTCACGGTTGGGCGGTTGCACATCGGCTAAAGGATCTGTTGGCAAAAGACCGACGTTGCACTAGGGCAATCGCACGGGAACCGGCGATCAAGTCCTGGGATGCAGTTTGAAGCGGGTTTGGACGAAGCAAGGGCATCTGGTGGATTTGAAACGATGAGCTCAGAGCGAATGCTGGAATCTCTTCGTCATAGTTCCGACGAGACCGAGTTCTTCACCCCCATGCCGAGTGGCTATCGCAAGGGGAAGACGAAGTATGTCGTTGTGCTGGGTACCGTGATGAGCGGGCTCGGTAAGGGCATTTTCGCCAGTTCACTCGCCAAGATTCTCAAGGATAAGGGGCTTAGTGTCGCCCCCGTGAAGCTCGAGGGCTATCTCAACCGAGACAGTGGCACCTTGAATCCTTTCCGGCATGGAGAAGTGTTCGTTCTCGAAGACGGCATGGAGTGCGATATGGACCTGGGGACCTATGAGCGCATGCTCAACCAGGATCTGTCGAGGCTCAACTTCTCCACCAGCGGACAAATCTTCAGCAAGATTCTCGAAAAAGAACGCCAGGGGCGGTATCTCGGCCGAGATGTGCAGATGATTCCGCATGTCACCGGAGAGGTGAAGCTGTGCCTGCGAGAGCTCGCGGTTGCCTCCGGTTCCGATGTGGTGTTTGTGGAGATCGGTGGGACCGTTGGTGATGTCGAGAACGCTTATTTCATTGAGGCCGTCCGGGAAATGTCCTACGAGGAAGGTCCCGGTTCATTTTGCTTTGTTGCGCTGACTTATATTGTTGAACCTAAGATTCTGGGCGAGCAGAAAAGCAAGCCGGCGCAGCTGAATCTCAAACTGTTGAACGCTGCCGGTATTCGTCCTGACATCATCGGATGCCGAGCGTCGTCGCCGGTCACCAAGAAGGTGCGTGAGAAGATTGCGCTCTTTGCCAGTGTTCCGATGGATCGTGTGTTTTCCATGCACGACAGCGACAGTGTTTACGTCGTACCGGAAATGCTTCGCGGTGCGGGTATCGACGCAGCTGTCATCGACATCCTCAACATGGGCGACAAGATCAACCATCAGGCCGAGGAACGCGCCCGCGGCGTCTGGGGCGGCTACATCAATAAGTTCCGATCAGCCGTTCATCCGCTGAACATCGGCATCATTGGAAAATACACCGCGGTTCGTGACAGCTACGCCAGCATCATTCAAGCCCTTGAGCATGCGGGTACTCATCTTGGTGCCAAGGTGCAGCTCGAATGGGTGGATAGTACTGACCTCAGCGAGCAGAATCTCGAACAGCGGATGCGCAGCATTCATGGCGTTATTGTGCCTGGCGGGTTCGGATTCCGGGGTGTAGACGGCAAGATTGCCTGCATTGAATTCGTTCGACGCCAGAAAATTCCCTACCTGGGGCTTTGCTATGGCATGCAGATCGCCGTGATCGAGTTTGCTCGCAACGTGGCAAACCTGCCTCATGCCAACAGCACCGAGATTGAACCTGATTGTCCGCAACCGGTGATCGATATTCTGCCGGAGCAGAAAAAGATCGAAGGGCTTGGCGGGAACATGCGGCTCGGCGGGCATGATGTTGCACTTCGTCGCGGTTCGATAGCCAGCGAACTTTACAATCATGCGGATCTGATCCGTCTGCGATTCCGGCATCGATACGAGGTGGATCCGGCCTACGTGGAGGGGCTGGAGAGTGCCGGCATGGTTTTCTCCGGGAAGTCACCGCATCATCCAATCGTTCAGATTCTTGAACTACCACGTGACGTGCATCCGTACTTCGTTGCCACTCAGGCCCACCCTGAGCTTTCAAGTCGTCCGCTTCGACCGGAACCCATGTTCCTCGGTCTGGTCCGGGCGGCGATGATTCGGAGCGGGGTCCCGGCAGAGTCGATTCCAACAGAGATCGATTTTGAACGGAGTAACGGGCAGCAAGCTACGGCATCAGCATGAGCCAACGCACCTCCATACCGGCTGAATCGCAACAGTCGGGTGGCGGGCGCCTTTCCATTCCCAGCTTTCCATCGACTCGATACCAGGGAAGTAAACGACGTCTGGCGGTGCAGATTGCCGATCTCATTGGTGATCTCGGGGATACCGCGCTCGATGC
>JBMYUM010000058.1:0-14069 GCA_049605375.1 Phycisphaerae bacterium
GATTGTCCTCGGTATATCCTGCTATTATCACGACGCGGGCGCCGCGCTGGTCCGAGATGGTCAGCTGATTGCAGCCGCCGAGGAAGAACGATTCAATCGCAAAAAACACCACAACGGTTTTCCCCAACAGGCGATTCAGTATTGCCTGGCTGAGGCCGGTATCGATATTCATCAGGTCGACCACATCACGTTCTACGAAAAACCGCTGGTGAAATTTGATCGAATCCTCGAAACGATTCTTGCCTACTGGCCGCGAACCCTGCGCCCCTGGCTCAAGGCGATGCCCTTGTGGCTTGGGCAGCGACTGGCCATGGCCAATGACATTCAAAAGCAGCTCGGCGTAGACGTTGATATCCTCTTTAACGAACACCACCTTTCGCATGCAGCCAGTGCCTTTCTTGTGTCACCCTTTGAAGAAGCAGCCATCCTGACGGCTGACGGTGTCGGCGAATGGGCATCGACCGCGTGGGGTGTCGGCTCAGGCACGGAGATCGATATTCGCCAGGAACTGCGCTTCCCGCATTCTGTCGGTCTGCTGTTCAGTGCCGTCACCGCCTATCTTGGCTTTCGCGTCAACGACGCCGAATGGAAAGTCATGGGGCTGGCACCGTACGGAAAGCCGACCTACGTCGACAAGTTCGCGGAGATTGTCGACGTCAAAGAAGATGGCAGCATACGCTTGAACCTCGATTATTTTGCACACCCTTATTCCACGACGCGAACGCACAGCGACAAATGGGAAGAACTGTTCGGCCAGCCCCAACGTAAGACAGAGAGCGAACTCACCGATTTTCACCGTGATCTTGCACACTCAGGACAAAAAGTCGTGGAAGACATCATGGTGAAGATGGCGCGTCACGTGCAGGCCGAAACCGGCATGAAGAAGTTGTGCATGGCCGGGGGGGTAGCGCTCAACTGCGTTGCGAACTGGCGCATTCTTCAGGAGACTGATTTCGATGAGGTCTTTATCCAGCCGGCAGCAGGAGATTCCGGTGGGGCGCTGGGGGCTGCCTTCTATACCTACAACACGGTGCTGAAGCAGCCGCGCACGTTCAGCATGAAGCACGGGTACTGGGGGCCGACGTTCGATGATAAAGCCATCCGAGAGTCGCTTGAGCACTTCAACGCCCGCTTCGAAACCTGCAGCAATGAGAAGGAGCTGCTCCAGAAAACGGCAGCCATGATCGCTGACGGCAAGGTCGTGGGTTGGTACCAGGGGCGCATGGAATTTGGTCCCCGGGCACTCGGGGCGCGTTCCCTGCTGGCTGACGCCCGCGACGAGAAAATGAAAGATGTCATCAATGCCAAGGTCAAGTTTCGCGAGGCGTTTCGCCCGTTCGCCCCGGCGATCTTGCGCGAACGACTGCACGAGTACTTTGACGTCCCGGAAAAAGAGATGGACCTTCCCTATATGCTGATGGTCCCCAGCGTCTTGAAGGAGAGGCGAAGCGAAATCCAGGCTGTGACGCACAAAGACGGAACCGGTCGCGTACAAACCGTGACGGAAGCCGACAACGGCATCTACTACCGCCTGATCAAGGCCTACGAGGAAATCACAGGTGTGCCGGTGGTGATCAACACCTCGTTCAACGTGCGCGGCGAACCGATTGTCTGCACCCCGGCCGATGCCTATGATACGTTCGTCAGAACCGGGATTGATGCGCTCGTGATCGGCTCGTACATCGTCACCGAAAAGCCGGCCGAGGTCGACTACGATGCGGGCATGCGACGGAGCGTCGAACTCGAACAGAATACCCGGATGGCGGAAAGCGTCAGTCTGCGGTAATCTGCCACGTCGAAATCAAGGAGCTCGAAATGGCAAAGCAGTCCCTCTTCAAAGAATTTCTTCTCTTCCTTAAAGAAGAGAAAAAGTGGTGGCTGCTACCGTTGATTGCTGTTCTGCTGCTCGTGGGATTGTTGGTGACGTTCGCCGGCTCATCGCCGCTCGCACCGTTCCTTTATCCGCTGTTTTAGTTGCCTGACGCTTAGCAAGACTAGAGAACGTCCATGAAAATCGCTGTGGTTGGAACCGGTTACGTCGGGCTTGTCACCGGCGCGTGTTTTTCCGAAAGTGGCAACCGCGTTATCTGCGTCGACATCGATAAGGAGAAGGTCGATCGCCTGCGAAAGGGCGACATCCCGATCTACGAGCCGGGGCTGGCAGAGATCGTGGAACGCAACGCCGGGGCCGATCGCCTGCTCTTTACCACCGATCTAAAGGACGCCGTTCTCAATTCACGCATCATATTCCTCGCGGTGGGAACACCGCCACGGGCCGACGGATCGGCCGACACCTCGGCGCTGGAGAACGTGGCACGCGACATCGGCCGCGTGATGGATGGCTATCGCATCATCGTCATGAAGAGCACCGTTCCGGTCGGTACGCACAAGCGGATTGCGGCGGCCATTTCCGGTGAGACGAATCACTCCTTCGACTACGTCAGCAATCCTGAGTTTCTCAAGGAAGGGGCGGCGATTGATGACTTCATGAAGCCCGATCGAATCGTCATTGGCGCTCAGTCGTCCGGTGCGATCAACATCATGAAAGAACTCTACCAGCCGTTCATGCGGCGCGAAGAACGAATCTTCGTCATGGATCCCGCCAGCGCGGAAATGACCAAGTACGCCGCTAACGCCATGCTTGCCACCCGTATTTCATTCATGAACGAAGTCGCTTCGCTCTGCGAGCGATTCGGCGCGGACGTCGAAAAAGTACGCCATGGTGTCGGGTCAGACTCGCGCATCGGGTCCGCGTTTCTTTATGCAGGTGTTGGCTTCGGCGGATCCTGTTTCCCCAAAGATGTCAGCGCCATGTCGTCGATGGGAAAAGAGGTCGACTTCCCCACGACGATTGTTGATGCCGTGCAGATCGTGAACAAAAGGCAACGCGAAATGTTCGCACGGAAAGTCATTGATGCCTGTAAGAAAGGCGATACACCGGTCGAGAACAAAGGCATCACACTCGGGGTGTGGGGGCTGGCGTTCAAGTCCCGCACGGACGACGTGCGAGAATCGCCTGCCATCGCGGGTGTTCAGATGTTTCTGGATGCCGGCTTTGCCGTCCGTGCCCATGACCCGGAAGCCATGATCACCGGTGAAGCGGAGCTGGCCGCCAAGGGGTATGGCAAGAAAGTTACGATGTGCGAAGATGCGTACGAAGCATTGGAACAGGCCGATGCACTTGTGATTTTCACCGATTGGAACAGATTCCGAACCCCTGATTTTGATCAGATTGCAGCGAAGCTCAAGACACGAATCATCTTTGACGGTCGCAACATGTATGATCCGGAAACACTGGCAAAACGCGGTTTCCATTACCATTGCATCGGAAGACAACCCACCACGCCGGCTTGATGACCAGCGGGTCATCGCACCGTAAAGGACTCAGCTATGAAAGCGCTCATTACCGGCGGAGCCGGATTCATCGGATCGCACCTTGGGGAGCGACTTATCAACGACGGTCACGAGGTCGTTGCAGTCGACAATCTCAGTACGGGGTCACTGCAGAATCTTGCCGCTCTGATTGACCATCCCAAGTTTCAACTCGTCGTCGACGACGTCCGAAACAGTGAAACCATGCACCTGCTGGTGGAACGCTGCGATATTGTCTTTCACCTTGCGGCCGCCGTTGGCGTGCAGCTCATCGTCGACGAACCGGTCCATACCATCGAGACGAATATTCACGGCACGGAAGTCGTGGCGGAAGTGGCCAACAAATTTCGAAAGAAGCTGCTCATCGCGTCGACCAGCGAAGTCTACGGCAAGAGCGAAAAGGTGCCGTTCCGCGAAGACGATGACACCGTGCTCGGCTCAACCAAGTACTCCAGGTGGTCCTACGCGTGTTCAAAGGCCATCGATGAGTTCCTGGGCCTTGCATACCATCAGCAGTTCGGTCTCGATGTCGTCGTTGTCCGCTTCTTCAATACCGTTGGTCCTCGACAAGCCGGCCAGTACGGCATGGTGATTCCCCGCTTTGTCGAACGTGCCCTACGTGATGAACCGATTCTCATCTACGGAACCGGCAAGCAGAGCCGTTGTTTCGGATATGTCGGTGATGTCGTCGACTGTGTCGTGAACCTGATGCAGAAGAAAGAAGCCGCCGGCCAGGTCTTCAATATCGGCTCAACGGAAGAGGTGTCCATCGAAGGTCTTGCGGATACCGTCATTGAAATGACCGGAAGCAAGAGCGAAAAGCGATTCCTCTCTTACGAAGAGGCGTACGGCCGACCCTTCGATGACATGATGCGGCGGATGCCTTGCCTCGAACGTGTTCATGCGATGGTCGGCTACGAACCCAAGACAACACTGCGTGAGATTCTCTCTCTCGTCATCGAAGAGAAACGTCAACTGCTCAAGTAGACGTGGGTAGAGGCAGAAGGGAATGTAACACAGGCAGCGGGAGGCGTCCCATGCCCGCGTCCGACGAGATACTCAGTTTGTGTATCAGTTGAATGATGCTGTCATACAAGGGCCCACGACCCGATCGCCAGCTCATCTGATTAATGACCCGGCAGACACTCCACCAATTGATCAATTTCTTCTTCTGATGTGTAGACATGTGGGCTGGCACGGAGCCGTCCACTTCTGACGGCGATCACGATCCGATGCTCCCGTTCGAGGTGCAACTGAATCTGCTCCTGGTTGTGCTGTTCCGTACTGAACGCGACGATGCCGCTGGAAGTCGCCGGCTCGCGCGATGACACCAGGCGGTAGCCCTTGTCCTGCAGCTTGAACACCAGGCGATTGGTCAAGTGCAACAGGCGTTTCGAGATCCGCTCAATGCCGATCTCCTGGGCAAGATCCATGGCCGCGCCTAACCCGAAAATTCCGGCAAAGTTGTAACTTCCCGTTTCGTATCGACGAGCGGTGTCGGCCAGATCCATCGAGTGCTTGCCGAATTGGAAGGGTTCCTTCGTGCTCATCCAACCCACTTCAGTCGGGCGCAGGTAACCCTGCAGTTCTTTCTTAACGTAGAGAATGCCGCAGCCTTCCGGAGCACAAAGCCACTTGTGCGAACCGGCCGCGAAGAAGTCGATGTTCATCGCTTTGACATTAATGGGGAACGAACCAAGTGACTGGATGCCGTCAACGCACAGGAACACACCCTTGCTCTGACAATACTCACCGAGTGTTGCGAGGTCGGTGCGAAAACCGCTGGCATATTGAATCGAAGATACGGAGACCAGCCGCGTTCGACTGTCGATCGCATCAATGATCGCTTCCAGCGGAACCTTAGCCTGGTCTTCCATGATCGTTCGAACTTGAACACCCATGGGGCGAAGTGACATCCACGGATAGACGTTGGCGGGAAACTCGCAATTGGGAATGACAACATTGTCTCCACTTTGCCAGCTGAGCCCGTTCGCGACAAGGCAAAGGCCTTCCCCCGTACACTTCGTAAAGGCGATCTCATCCGCATTCGCACCGATCAGCTGTGCCGCCGTCTTGCGAACCCGATCGATGCGTTTGAAAAAACCGCCTCGCAGGTACGACGCCTCATGAGCGTGCTGCAGGTATTCCTGCGCGCCCTTCAACGCCGGCCCGGATACGGGGGCAGCTGCGGCGTGGTTCATGAAGTTGTAGTTCTGCGTAATCGGAAAATGAGCCCTGAGCGAGGCCCAGTCGTATGCGTCAAATGTCTGGTCGTTCATCATGACTTTTCCATCCGGCTTGTCGATTGATCTCGCACCGAATTATCCGGAGTACGCTCCCTCGTTGCACCGCCGGCATGAAGATCAAACAAGCTGACTGGAACACCGCTGCCTGGAACACCGCTGACTGGAACACGAACGTGCAACCCAGCCGAAAGGCCCGTCGGAACGGTGCGAAAACAACCTGCATCAGACTTTCATGCTAACTATTATATGATTCCTCGGCTGGAATTCTCGGATCCTGTGCAAAGATTTGCACCATTCTTACCCGGCCTGCCATGAACCGGTACGAAAGTCGCGCCACATCAGCCAGCCGTTAGAATCGACATCGGTCACCGGAAGCCGCCACCCGTAGGGGGGCAACGGCATCCTGTGGGCATATCAAGGGTGCGGGACGCGACCGTCACGCGCCAGGCTTTGGCTATCCCCTTATCGGCCTGCGGCGACCCGCGAGGTTGATAAAGATACGCGTTGATAAAGATACACAACGGTTCCCAGCCACGCTGTACGCCGTAGCGTCTCCATGGTTAAGATACGGACGCGGCGGAGCCCGGAGTTGTTCCCCGCTTGTCAGGCGGATTCCGTACGACGTCGTGCGGATGCATGATTGTGCGAGTTCCCGGGTGTTTCCGGACCGCTGGTTCGACTCGAGTTCCGAAAGGGCTGCCATGAACGTCCGGATCATCACCACCGGTGGGACGATCGCTAAGACCTACAACGAGGTGGACGGATCGCTCAGGCCGCAGAGCCCCGTCATTGAAGGCATCCTCGGGCAACTTCGCCTGCCTGATCTGGAAGTCAATTACCAGCATCTGCTTGCCAAGGACTCGCTCGATCTCAACGAATCAGATCGCACCATGATCCTTCTCGCCGTGAAAAGCGCTGTCGAGGAATGTGACGCTGCCATCCTCATTCATGGAACCGACACCCTCGAAACCACCGGAGACATGTTGTTTCGGGAAATCGGTACACCCAAGGTGCCCGTCATCCTGACCGGAGCAATGCGGCCCTACGAGTTCCGGGACTCCGATGCCATGCAGAATGTGATTGAGGCACTGCTGGCGTGCCGCCTGGTCCAACCTGGAATCCACGCGGTGATGCACAACCGTGTTCTTCGTTTCCCAGGGGTTGTGAAAGATCGCCAGTCCATGCACTTTGTGAAGGAAGAAGTAGGGTAGGCCTGCCCATGGACAAAGAGGGTTGAAACCTGCACCATAGCAACTTCGTCGATACTGATGGGTACGAGCGGTGTACCCCGTGTTGATCGACGCAATCTGGTCGCCCTCAGGTGACAGGACCCAGCAGGCGCAACACGCAGAATATCATGGCACGCCGAGACTACTTCAGTACCCTCATACCGGTTATCTGGCAGGATGACGACCTAATCGCGGTGGCAAAACCCTACGGCGTCGATGTCGGCGGCCGTGAGCGGCCACTCCCGCACGGCATCATCGAACAACTGGAACGGCGGGGCGGGTTTGAGCCGGGTACGTTGCAACCGATCAACCGACTCGCCTTGTACGAGTCCGGTGTGCTGTTGATGGCAAAGACGCCGGCTTTCCTGAAGCATCTTCGCAGCGACCTGCGTGATGGAAAGTTCAAACTGGAATACCTGGCGGTTGTGCTCGGTAAACTTACCCGCAAGCGTGTGACGCTTCGCAATCAGCGACGTGTCAATGAAGACGAACCACCGCGCGATCGGCCACCTCGAACCTCAAAGAAACGCAAGAAGCACAAGGCGCCACCACCACAGATGGCAACGCCGCCATCACGGAAGGGGCCCGAAACCACGCTCAGCCTTCAGGATCAGAAAGACAAACGGAGTCTGGTTCGCGCACAGACCAACGCGGGAAGCACGCACGCGCTGCGGGCGCAACTGCGGGGGGCTTCGCTTCGACTCCAGGGAGACTCTCTTAACGACCGGCTGGCTCGACGCGACCGGGCGAGCCATACCTACCTGCACCTTCTACGAACGACGTTTCGGCACCCGAGATCCGGGCAGAATGTCGTCTTGCAGGTGCCGTTGCCTGATTCCTTTGATGACGCGGTGAAACGACGAACGGACGCGGTTCGACCACTCCACGCCGCCCTTGTTCGCCGCAATGCGTGCCTTGAAGATGCGGCTACCAATTGCTTGCGTTTGATCAACGGCCCAACCGAAAACCTCAAGGGAATCGTCGCTGAGCGCTACGGTCCGATCGTGATTATCGAGATCCGTGACGAACAGGCCGTGCATGAAAAGACAATCGAAGAAGCCGCCCGATGGTATCTCGAGTGGCTCGATGTCAAAGCCGTTTATCTGCGCGTGCAACCTGAGGAACCCGATTCTGAATACGCACGTCATCTGCGTTTGATCGCGGGTGCTGATCTCGACGATGAAATCCAACTGATGGAACGCGGTCTGCGCTACGTCAGCCATCCCATGTCGTCGAGTGCTCCAGGGCTCTTTCTCGACCAGCGGGACAACCGGACACTGGTTAGGAAACATGCCGAAACAAAACGTGTCTTGAACCTCTTTGCCTACACAGGGGGTTTCTCGCTAGCCGCTGCCGCCGGTGGGGCAGCAGAAACCGTTAGTGTCGACCTTTCACCACGGCACCTGGAATGGGCGCGGGCAAACTTTGCTCTTAACGGATATGAAGGGGAGAACTTTCAGTTCATCAAAGATGATGCGCTGGATTACCTGCGACGGGCCAAAAGGCAGGAAAGAGAGTTCGATCTTGTCATTATCGACGCGCCAAGTTTTGCACATGGTCGCAAGCGAAAGAAGTTCTTCTCGTTCACCCGCGATATGCCGGAACTGATTCGCGAAGCCAGTGCCATCATGCCGCCGGGGGCGGGGCTGATGGTGGGTACGAACCTGCGCCAATTGACATTCAAGAAACTTAAGCAGTTGATGCTGGATGGGTTGGGCCGGAGACGCCCCAAGCAAACGAAGGAGTGCCCGCTACCGCCTGACTTTGCAAGCGATCGCAACCACTCCAAGACCATGCTCATGTGGCTGCACTAAGCTCATGCGTCACACCGGGGCCCATGCGGTGAAATAGGGCTACTCAACCACATGATTCACAGGGCTGACCTACTCTGTTGACGCCTCGACCATGGGGGATTCACCGGCCGATGCCTCGACCGTGCCGGCAGATTTCTTCTTCGTTGCCTTCTTCTTGGTCGTCTTCTTCTTGGCGGCTGCCTTCTTCTTCTTGGTGGTCTTCTTCTTGGCCGTCTTCTTTTTGGCAGACTTCGCCTTGGCTTTCTTTTTGGTCTTCTTCGCCCGAGGATCTTTTCCCTGATCCTTCAGCTTCTGCTCACGTGCTTCCAGCAGTTCCAACCCGCGTTCGAGCGTTACCGTTGCGGGGTCCGTACCCTTGGGAATCGTCGCGTTGACGACACCGTCAGTGACGTAAGGACCGTAACGACCGTTCTTGATCTGGATGGCATCTTCCGTTTCCGGACGCTTCCCGAGATCGGCAATCAACTGAGTGGAGGCACGGCCACGCTGCTTCGGCTGACGAAGTAACGTGATCGCCTCTTCCAGTGTCATCGCCGCCATGGCTTCATGATTCGGCAAACTGCGCGTTTCCGTACCCGATTTGATGTACGGTCCGAATCGACCATCCTGAACCGTAATGACTTCGTTGTTGTCCGGGAATACACCAAGGTCTTTGGGGAAGGAAAGCAACTGCAACGATTCTTCCAGCGTCAGCGTTTCCATGGACATCGTCGGCCACAGACTGGCACGACGCGGAGCCGTTCCTCGCTTGACGTTACCCTTGGGTGTCAATTCCGGATCGCCTTGCTGGACGTACGGACCAAATCGACCCGTCTTGATGTAAATCGGCTGATTGGTCTCCGGGTGCTGCCCGATCACGCGGTCACCCTGTGCGGCCTGCTCGATCAATTCAAGCGCTCGTTCCACTGTCAGGCTGTCAGGTGCGGTATCGTCCGGGACACTGGCACGCTCTTCACGTTCACCGATCTGAATGTAGGGACCGTAACGACCAACGCGGACCACGACGGCTTCACCCTTGTTCGTCTCACCAATCGCGATCGATGAGACCGCGCGGGCATCTATGTCCTCGCCACTCGATGAAACAAGCTCACGCAGGCCGACACTTTCCACGCGCGTTTGTCCATCGCTGTGACCGTTGCCGTTGGCACCAAAATAGAAACTGGTAAGCCACGGCTCCGAAGCGCACTCGCCGTTAGCGATCGCATCGAGGTCGCCTTCCATCCGCGCCGTGAAATCGTAGTCGACCAAGCTTGGTAGATGCTTGGTCAGCAGATTCACCACCGCAAATGCCGTAAATGTTGGCACCAGCGCCGTTCCCTTACGCCAGACATAGCCTCGATCCTGAATTGTCTGAATGATCGAGGCATACGTCGACGGACGACCGATGCCGCGTTCTTCCAATTCCTTGATCAGGCTGGCTTCGGTGTAGCGTGCCGGAGGTTGTGTCAGGTGCTGCAGCGCTTCGACAGCCTTGGCGTCGAGTGACTGTCCCTGTTTCATTGCGGGAAGCAGTTTTTCCTGGTCTTCCAATTCCGCTTCCGGATCGTCCGAACCTTCGACATACGCCCGGAGAAAACCAGGGAATTGAATCACTTTACCCGAAGCCGAGAAGCCCGCACGACCGTGATCGGTCGTACCCACCTCGATGCGAACACTTGTCCGCATGCCCGTCGCATCCTTCATTTGCGATGCGACCGTTCGCTTCCAGATCAGTTCGTACAGACGGTACGCGTCTTCATCCAATTCGTCCGCAAGACTCTTCGGCGTGCGGCACTCGTCGCCTGCCGGTCGGATCGCCTCGTGCGCTTCCTGTGCGTTCTTCGATTTCTTCTTGTATACGCGTGGTTCCGACGGCAGGAATTCATCGCCGTACAGTGTGCTTACCTGACTGCGTGCTGCTTGGACGGCCTGCGACGACAGGTTCGTGGAGTCAGTACGCATATAAGTAATGAAACCGTTCTCATACAGGCTCTGGGCCACGCGCATGGTACGCTGTGCACCGAATCGCAGCTTTCGCGCGGCTTCCTGCTGCAACGTCGACGTAATGAACGGCGGATAGGGGCGGTTGGTGAACGGCTTCTCGGTGACCTCGGCGACCGTGAAAGCCTTCTCTTTCACTTCTTCCGAAATCGACCGAGCGACGTCGCCGGCTAGTAGCGTAACATCGCGCCCTTCACGCAGCTGGCCGGTCTCGTTGTCGAAGTCCTTTCCGGAAGCGATTCGCTTGCCATCAAGATCAATCAGCTTCGCCTGAAATGACTCCGGTCTTTCTGCCTGGGTCTGCAGCGAAGCCTCAAGGTCCCAGTACTCCGCCTCACGGAATTTCATGCGCTGCCATTCGCGGTCAACAACGAGTCGTGTTGCAACCGACTGCACGCGGCCGGCCGAAAGCTTAGGGCCTACCTTACGCCACAGCACCGGAGAAACTTCGTAACCGAACAGCCTGTCGAGAATGCGCCTTGTTTCCTGCGCACTCACTAGCTTGTCGTTGATCTCGCGTGTGTTTTCGACGGCATTCGTGATGGCTTTCTTGGTAATTTCGTCAAACACCATCCGACGAACCGGGCACTTGGGGTTCAACACTTCCGCGAGGTGCCAGGCGATCGCCTCTCCCTCGCGGTCCTCGTCTGTCGCGAGATACAAAGCCGGAGCACTCTTCAGGTGAGACTTCAGCTTGCGAACCTGCGTTTTCTTGTCCGTCGGAATGATGTAGAGCGGCGTAAAACCGTCGTCGACGTTAACGCCAAGTCGCGCCCAGGATTCGCCCTTGTAATCCTCGGGAATCTCGGCCGCATTCGAGGGGAGATCCCGAATATGGCCGATGGAAGACTCCACGACGTATCCCTTGCCGAGATACTTGGAGATCGTCCGCGCTTTGGACGGTGATTCGACGATGACCAGGATGTCGCCGTCTTTCGCCTTGGCTGCGCTCATCTGAAGGAACCCTTTTCTATGTCGGGGCGGGCCTAAGTGCCGCCAGAATATATAGTTGCGCACACGATGGAGAGGTTGGCATCCGGCTCGAAGCCAGGTCGCACAAACCGCTCAATTCTATCGACTGCTCCCGGAATGACCTTCAGAACCGTCAACCGACGATTTTTCCGGGCCTGGCCAAACCGACCACCGTGCTCACTGATTGATGCTTAACAGCGCGATTTATCAGGATGCCGGACTTCTGTCAAACCGATGCATTCCTTGTGAAACCACAACAACCTTGATAAGGTACCAAATTCCAAGACCAAGGCCGATGGAAGGCCGAATGTCCGTAAACTATTAGATAGTATGGATTTATGTTGCCATGAATCAGTTCCTGAGAAGACACAACAAGAAGGTAATGGCCGTCCTGATGGCGTTCCTGATGGTCGTCTTTATTGGAGGCACCGCGCTGGAAAGCCTCCTCGCGCCCCAGGCAAACGCCACCGTGGCCTCCAGTAAGTACGGAGAGATCACGGAAGCCGATCAGCGACTTGCTGAAAACACCACCGCTCTCCTTGACCGGTTGGGATTCAATTGGAGAGCCCCGGCGTCACCGTTCACCGGTCCGACAACGAAACCGCTCGAGATCGTCGATTGGATCCTCCTCCAGCGCGAGGCAGATTCACTCGGAATGACCGAACCCGCCGCAGCGGGCAAAGCCAACATGCTGCAGGCGACCTCGGAAGATCAAATTGAGCAGCTTTCGCGCCGCCTCCGGGTCAGAAAAGACGTCATGTATGATGCGGTCGCACAATTCTTGTCGATCCGCAATTTAGCGTTCTCGACCATCAGCTCGTTTCCACCAAGTGCGGCTCAGCTTCGATCGGCCGCGCGCGACCAACTTGAAAAAGTCCGGGTCAACGCCGTCATGTTTCCTGCGAACGACTTCCTCGATGACATGACCGTCGTCTCCGATGACGAGATCAAGGCCCACTTCGACAAGTATCGCACGAAGGAAAAGGGCCGTGGTGTCAACTTCGGCTACTTCATCCCGGATGCCGTCAAGGTCCAGTACATTCAGATCAACCGTGACAAGATCGCCGAAAACCTTCGTATCCCCAACCTGGAGCGCGAAGCAAAGAAGTACTACGAAAAGAACAAGAACATCGAATTCCGTCGTTCACCTGTCCAGCTTGACGACGGACCGCGTACCGAGTTCCTTTCGTGGGAAGAAGGCCGTGAGAAGGCCGAAGGCAACATCCGTAAGGAACGTGCTGACCGTATGGTGAACCGGATTGCCGAAGCCATCATCAGCCGCACCTACATCGAAGAATCTGGTGAGGATGGCTATCGCATTCCTTCAGAACGTATGATGGACGCCGGTTATCTCAATGAGTTGATCCAGAGCCTGCCGAGCAATCTGAGCTTCCCTGACGCCGTCACGGTCGCTCAGACAGACTTCTTCACGCCTGAGCAATCCACAACCATTCCGGAAATCGGTGGAACGATCGCGTACGATGGGCAGAGCTCCTACGTAGGAAACGCACGCGACCTTCCCTTCCGCAACAAAGGTATCATCGAAGAAGTACCTGATCAGGACGGCATTCGTCGCGACAGCTTCCTCGCCATGAACCAGGTCTCTGAGTATGCACTGTTCGATTTCATGAGTGGCAATAAGTTCATCTGGCGCGTGACGGATGTGAAGAAAGCACACGCACCGGAGTCTTTCGAGCCGATGCGCGATCAAATTGTCGAAGATATCAAACTGCAACGCGCACTCGACGAGGCGACAAACTACGCTCGTGTCCTTACGTACGCTGCCGAAGAGGGTGACTTGTCGGCCGCTTTTGATGAGAGCGAAGAAGTCCAGAATCTCATCGCGGAAGGTACGGCGACGGGTATCCGTTTTGTCGAACCGGAACCGATCGCTCGCGCACGCAGCGCCGCCACCGGTCGCGACAGTCAGGTGTTGGCCGGCCCGATCGGTCGTATCAGTGCCGAGCAGCTTGAACAGTGCTTCGCGCTGCAGGATTCCGGCGCACCGTACGACGTTTTGACAATCAACGACTCGGCTATTGCCGTCGCGGTTGAGTGGGTTGAAACGATCCGCGGCAACGACAAGGAGTATGACGAGCTCCGTAAGACGCTCGGAACCACGCTGGTCTACGCGCAGCGTGTGAAGGCGTTGGCCGACTGGTTCAACCACGACAACATCGTGGCTCGAGCGCAATACGAAGCGCAATACTAAGTCGTACAACGACTCACGTTGACCTATCGAAGGGCTGTCCCGCACCAAGCGGGTCGGCCTTTTTTCATGCGCAGAATTCTCCAACGCCGTGACGATCCAAAAGGGCGAACGGTGTGCAGTTGCAGATCCGGTTTAAGCCTCACTGAACTTGCCCCGCAATCGAGCAGATTGCTACATATGTACGCACAATTCCACCTGTTTCTAACCCAAAATCTTTGCATTTCGTTCGCTAATTGGCGCGATG
>JBMYUM010000059.1:0-14036 GCA_049605375.1 Phycisphaerae bacterium
CCGCGCCTGGGGGCATTGGATGCAGGGCTTGCAGTGGGCGGAGTGGCGGTCACTGCAACCTACGCGACTCGCAAGGCCGCATCATCTGCTCGGCACGTTGTAACCGGATCAAGAACGGCAGCCTCCGCCGCGGCCGCCTCGTTTGGTCGTGCAGCGAGAATGTTGAAGTCAGACCGCCAAGGCAAGTAATTCGATAACCCCACGGAGATTACACGAGATGGCTTTTCCGAAACAAACAACCTGCTACGGACAGGGGGCCAAAGATACTCGCTCAAGGTACGAGCGTGCAAAACGGGAATGGGACAATCGCATTGGCTCCGCCCGCGTGCAGGCGTTTCATTGGCGTCTAACCGCATTGTTGGCGCTGGCCGGTATGGCGGCACTGGGTGTTACCCTCGGTTACGTATCCGTTCACCAGGAAATCAAGACGTACGTGATCGAGACGGACCAACTGGGCCAGCCCGCGCGGGTCTCGCTGCTTGATGATCGATACCAGCCTGACAAAGCCCAATCCGGCTACTTCGTCGCGGAGCTCGTGCGACTGGTCCGTGCGCGGCCGCTCGATCCCGTTGTCCTTCGCCAGAATTGGAAGCGGGCCTACGCGTTTCTTGCCGGCACCGCAGTCAAGACCATGAACGAGTACGCGAGGAGTGATCCGCCACTTCGCACAGTCGATGGCCGAGGCCTTACGCGCACCGTCTCGGTCACCAACGTACTTCAGCAGAGTGAGGGTACTTTCCAGGTCCGCTGGCAAGAAACCGACTACGTCGGAGGCGTGCCACAACGCCCACAGCGCCATTCAGGGCTGTTCAAGATCGAAGTGAAACCACCGCGAAGCGAGGCAGATGTCTTTCGCAATCCGCTGGGCATCTACGTCGTGTCGTTCAATTGGAGCAAGGAATTCACGGAACCCATTTCCGTTACTCCAGGACAACCGAGCGAACGCGAATCTCAGGAGGCCGAGACTGATGCATCACAGAATTAGATTGGTATTCGCCAGTACCATCGTCGGATTGCTTTCCATCGGGTGTGCCTCCGACGGTGACCGCCAACCGACAAGGGTCTATCTCGAACCCTGGCAGATGGTCGAGCCGGATTCATTGGAAATCGGCATGATGTCGACGTCCGAAGTTTCAAATCACGACAAGGCGGATGCGGCATCTGGCCCGTCGCGACCGACAAGACCGATCATCCGAGCGAACCCAACGGATGGCACAGAGCAGTCGAGTGAGGAAATCGGCCCCGAAGAGGCCATCGAAACGGCCCGCCGTGACGCAACCCAGGAACCTACACCGGAAGGATTCATCGACGCCGTGCAACTCTACGACTTCGAAGCCGGTGCGCTCTATGACGTATTGACGGCCCCGGGTTTCGTGACGGTGCTTCGGCTTCGTCCGGGCGAACAGATTACTCAACTCGCGGCCGGGGATACGAGCCGATGGCTCATCGATACGATCGAATCCGGATTGGTGGACCCGCCTGGCTTACTTGACGACAAAATCTTCCCGCAGCCCGCCGACAAATCGGCCACCCGGATGCTTGTGCTGATCAAACCCAGGCGTCCGTCGATCGAAACCAATCTCGTCATTTCGACGAGCGAGAGGACATACCTCGTTCAGCTGAGGAGTGTCGCCACCGGCGCCTACCACTCCGTGATTGAGTGGACCTATCCGAAAAACCCAACCAGTTACGCCAAGCGGTCCGCTTCAGGACCGGGCGAGTACCGTGCCAATCCCATTCGTAACTACACTTACGTCGTCAAGGTCGAAGACGACGACGCACCACCGCCGTGGACACCGGCCCGCGTTTTCGATGACGGGCATCGCGTGTATATCGAGTTCGCCGACTCCATCGCCGACGTACCCCGCCCGCCATTGTTCATCGTCGGGGCTCGGGGGTCGCTTCGGCTCGTGAACTACCAGGTTCAGGAGCAAGCCTACATCGTCCATGAGCTTTTTGACAAGGCGGAACTGCGCTACGGCAAAGAGAGCGTTGTCATCGAGCGTCTGAAGCCAAGTCGCGGCAATATACTCACTTGGACTTTGCAACTTCTATTCGGAGATTGAAAAACATGACTGACGCAGGACCACCACCGCCGCCGAAGCAATCACCGGAAGAGGTACTTCGCGCCTATCCGCCGCGACCGGGTGTTCGCCGCCTGCGAGGTCGTGTCATCTTGATGCTCGTTGCCGGCGTCGGACTGATCATTGCCGGCCGGATGATCGAGCGGTTGTTCAATCGCCATGCTCACCGAAGTGCCCAAAACGAGATGAACGCCATTCAGATGCGTCCGACGGAGGACATGCTAGAACGCGGGCCGATGGCCGGTCTGCCCGACGACTACACCTTTATTCCGCCACCGGCGCCTAAATCGGCGCCCGCTCCCACACCGGAACAGAAGGTAGAAGTACAACCACCGCCAGCAACACCGCCGGATCCGGAGATGCTCAAGCGTCTCGAACAAATGCGCAAGGAGCTAGAACAGGCAATGGACTCGCCCATCGTATTCACTGGCCGTCGGTCGGCCTCGTCAAACACGATGGCGCCGCGGCCAGACTCGACAACAGGGCAGTTTCAGCCGCCCGGATTCGGATTCGGAAACGAGGATCTTCGCCACCCGGACACTCGTGTGAGGGACTTCTTTTCCGATGCGTCCAACGTTGCTAGTCGCGTCAAATCCGACATGCAGCCGCCAATTTCACCCTACGAAGTCAAAGCGGGAACGATAATTCCGGCTGCACTACTTACGGGAATCAACAGCGACCTTCCCGGCGACATCATCGGCCAAGTCACCTCCAACGTCTACGATTCCGTATCGGGCCGATACCTGCTTATCCCACAGGGCTCTCGGCTAATCGGCCGGTACAGCAGCCAGGTCGAACACGGGCACAACCGTGTCCTTATAGCGTGGCAGCGCCTCATCCTACCCGACGGATACTCGATTGCCTTGGACGCCATGCCTGGTACGGATGAGGCCGGCGTTTCCGGCATGGCTGACCGTGTCGACTACCACACGGACCGACTGGTCGGTGCCACTATGCTGTCGACTCTGCTTGCGCTGGGCAGCAACTTTGCGGCCAACATCGATCCGGAGCGCGAGGAACTCGTGATTACCGCCAACACTGTCGCCGAACAAACTTCGCAAACAGCTCAACACATCATCGAACGCGAATTGTCCGTCCAACCGACGGTCACCATTCGCCCGGGAATGGCGTTCAACGTGTTGGTCAACAGAGACTTGCCGCTCAAGCCCTACGTACCTGTAAGGAATCACCGCTGACGCGGGTTCTAACTTGTGAGGAGGTTGACATGGATTCATCAATCGCTTTGCGTCCGTTTCATATCGTGGCGACGACCAAGTTCACGATAGAAGCCGATCACGAGTTCACCGAGATGCTTCGGCGATACCAGACGTTTTATCGTGAGGCGTACGGAGAGAAGGTCGAAGAAGCGGATCTAATTTACCACATGGCCAAGCAGTTCATGGAAGTGGATAAGAAGTTTCAGAGCTTTGGCAAGAAGCGTCAGCGCCGCAAATCAACCTCAGCAAAGAAAAGCAGCGAACGAGGCAACGGCCAGACCGGTACAACGCCGCAACTTAGTTTCAACAAATCATCGTGAAACGAACGACCCCCCATAATCTGCACGTCCATTTCTCGAATGCGTCCACCGAGTGGTCGACACCGGACGATTTATTCGGAGAGCTGGATAGTGTCTTCCACTTCGACCTCGACGCCTGCGCCAGCGACAGCAATGCCAAATGCCCGAAGTACTACACCAAGGAGCATGATGCGTTATCGCGCCGTTGGCGTGGCACGGTCTGGTTGAACCCGCCGTACGGCCGTCAAATCGCAGCCTTCATGCGTAAGGCTTACGAGGAATCACTGCTTGGTGCTACGGTGGTGTGCCTTGTGCCTAGCCGCACCGACACTGCATGGTGGCACCGCTATTCGAAACAAGGCCAGGTTATCTTTCTGCGCGGACGCTTGCGATTCGGTGGGGCGACCAGCTCAGCTCCGTTTCCTTCGGCGATCGTCATTTTCTGGGGCGGCCGACTCGGCGAGGCGGTTCGTGCGGAGGCTTCTTCATGACGACAGGCTCCTCCGCATCCCGCGCAAAGGAATTCGCCGCAAATCCGTCATCAACCACCGACCCCCAGGCACGCCCGGAATTCTCTACGCTTCCAGACCCGTGTACGGCTGCCGAATTTGCCGCCGCTTTGGGCAAATCGCCGAAGACCATCGTGGACTGGTGCCAGGAGCGGGACTACACTTTGATCCCATGTTTCAGGCTCGGCAACAAGTGGTATCACCGCAAAGCCGAGTTAATGAGATGGCTCAACGGGATCAAGAGTGGTCATATCAAGTTCCGCCGAAAACCTCGCAGATCCGCGAAGAAAGTGAGGTAATACATGGCGAGAAAGGAGAAGAAGACCAATCGATGGTTAGAAACCGATCGAGTTGGCAGCGTGACACTTTATCGAACCGCGCGTAGTCCGTATTGGTGGATGTACTGGACTGAAACGATCACAAGCGGTGACGGTAGCAAGGCTAACGGTCGGCCACGGGAGTCGATCAAGAGCACGCGGGAAACGGATTTGCGTTTGGCTCGTGTCATTGCGGGGCAGAAGAATGAAGACCTCTTTGCCCAGCAGCGCTACCCGGAACTGGAACAGGGAGAAGAGAAGGCTGTTCCGCTAAGGCCTGTGATTCGAGACTTCGTCGCCTATCTAGAGGAACTTGGCCGAAGTCAGGAGTACATCCGAAAGGTGAAAAGTCACTTGACGAAACTTGCTGACTGGATGCAAGGCAGGCGCTTGTCAAAGTTGCAGGATATTTCGCCGGCAGTTTTGAAGCGCTTCTCGATTCATCTGCGAGAGCAGAGGCAGCTTAGCAATGCTTCGGTGAATCACTACGTGACTTCGGTCCACAACTTCTATGGGTATGCCGCCTTCAAGCGTCAGCTTGCCGACGGTCCAAATCCGGCGAAGACGGGTCGACAGGCGGTTCTCGACAAGCTCCCGACGCGAAGGATTCCGCCACCGACGATCTACCCTGACCAGATCAACGCCGTCATCGAAAAGGCGCGTGAGGCAGGGGACCATCAGATCGTGAACCTGATCGTCTTCATCTGCGAAGGCGGCTTCCGCTTCCAGGAACTTCAATTCTTGCAGGTGGGGGACATCAACATGCCGCAGCGAGAGATCGTGCTGGACACGAAGAGGCCAGACCTTACTCGTGTTCGCGACGAACTGCAGCGGCGATGTCTGACACCGGAGGGTTACTGGATGCCGAAGAGTGCGGCGGGGCGTCGCGTAGTGCACATCACCGATCGCTTGACCAAAGTGATAGGGACGATGGGACTTGGCGAAGTAGTGGACTGGGTCTTCATGAACCAGGCGGGTAAGCAGGTGGCCGGCAACAAGACGCTGATGCGTTTGAAGAAATACGCCCTTGAAGCGGGAGTACTTGTCGAGCCACACCCGAAAACTGGTGAACCCTGCTCGTTGTTACGTTGGCATTGGCTGAGGCATTATCACCGGACCCGGGCTCACGTGAGCAAGATTCGGCGCGAGGTGTCAAAGCTGGCGATGGGGCACGCGGCTGATGGAATCCACGACCATTACCGGGGTGTGGACCCGTTCGCCTTTCACGAGGAGTACGCGAAGTTCGACAGCGGCCTCAATGACGACTTGATCGGGACGTGTTAGGGGCTGAAAACCCCATTTCATCGGGTACTCATCGGGTACTCTTTTTTTCGAGTTGTAAGTCGTTTTGGAATAACGACTTGCAATTGGAGGCGGGGGGAATCGAACCCCCGTCCCGCGACGGATCCCGATGTGCTTCTACGTGTGTAGTCCGTCTTTTATTTCTCAGGAAAAACGTCGCCGATGGACAAGCTCCGTGACTCCCCAGCCCGACTGTTGTTTCGCCGAAGGTCGGCACAGGCGTCAACCTTCAACTAGCCCACTAATCGTCGTCGCACGAGATAGCAGGCGTCTCCCGCGCGACGGGCTGCTCTATTTAGGCAGCCATGGCGAACTGTGAGTTGCCATGTAAAGGTTCTGCCAGGTTTTTTACGAGGCCACCTGACAACCTCGACACGCCACACATCCTTCACACGCCCGGTCGAATCCAATCGCCCCCGGCCCGAAATGGCATAACGATAAAGTCTACCATAGCACGCAGCCACTGCCAACGACTGAATGCGCTCGTTGTTTTCGGACAGCACACAGTCGTTCAGACAATGCCCGAAAAAGCACCGTGCTCATGCCTATGGCTATCGAACGAGAATGCACTCGGCAGATTAAGAAGGCAGATCAGGAAGAAGGTTCGAAGATGCCGGCTCGGCGCGCCGGGACGCGGACGGTATGGTCATCAAAATGGATCACGGTTCATCCGTCAGCAACGGAGCGACATAGAGCTCGATAAACCGAGACTGACCGATATCCATGTGGTCGCCCATAAATCCTTCCGCCATGAATGATGGTTGCCAGGACAGGTATTGAATCTTTTCATACCCACGTGGAAGATCTGACGCCACGCCGGATTCAGCAACCTGCGGAACGAATCCGTCGAGGCCGGCGGGCTTATCGTACTTGCCATCGGCCGTCCCCGTCAGCGGCAAGGCCTCACGGAGCACACGGTCGTGCGGGCTTCGCGATACCCAAAATGTGTGACGTACGCGTCGAAGCGCCGAACGCAGGTCATAACTCTGGCTGACCGAAGGTGCGAGAAGAACAACACGCTCGATCATGACCTCGTCCGGCAGTGCCTCCAGAGCATAGACGGCCACCGCACAACCAGCGGAATAGGCAACAAGGTAGATCGGATCATCCGGTTCGTCGCGCGCGTGCTCCACGATATAGCCATTCAGATCGGCCGCGCGTTCGCGCTTGTAGGATTCGCGGGATATGTGGTCCGCCAGCATTCCGAAACCGGTGTTCCAAGTGAATTCATTGAACGTACCCTTGAATCCACCTCGCAACAGGCCATCTTCGACTTCGTCACTCCAACGTGTGATTGGCCCGCCTCCACCTGAGCCGTCCAGGTAGAACACTACACCCTGGCCGTTGTATTGTTGTGTGGTATCGATGCACCCGATACTCATGAAGCACGTCAATGCACAACTGCACATGGTAAGACAACCCGCGGGGCTGATACCCGACCCCAAACTCAGGATCAGGCCAAACGAGGACCTGCGTTGACCGACATCTGTCTTCATTCTGTCCTGTTTCGCCTCACGACCCCTTGAATTGTCTTGAATCCTAATTCGCGCGATCACCGCTACCCGATTATTGTATGCCCTGCAAACAAAGATGACGTCATCCCTCGATGATTGGAATGCGAAGCGGCATCTATGCCCATTACTATGCCCATTTACAGGGCGGTGTGATGCTCTCTGAAGGGGGGATTTCAACCGTTCTCAATGATTGAAGGATGTTCGGACGGACTCGCATTTCAACGCCCCAAAATGACGCATTCACGATGCCATGCCGCTGACGCCCAGTATTGCCGGTGCGGAAGCCACCGCATTTCAAGCCGCCTCTCGACACGAGGCCGTTCTCGGGCGATACTAGTTGCCCTGATTGCATGTTCGTGCAATCTGTCAGGTGTTTGTTAGGTTCGTGGAGTGACGCAATCAGTGGTTAAACCGAAAGAACTGGCCAAGCTCGCCCGAGACGGAAACGTCAAAACAGTTGAAGAAGAATGGTTGAAGATCGTTGAAGCGGGGGAGGCTGAAACGAAGCGCCTTGCCGACTACGCACCCGTACTTCAAACACTCAAGAAAGGGGAGCAGGCTGAACTTGCCGGAACGCTGGCATGGGCAGCCTTCGAGTCCGTAAGCACCGCTTTCGAGGCAAAACAGGCGATCGCTATTCTTGGCCCCCTCGTTCAGGCGCTGGGTAACCACAAAGAACTGCGTGAGGAAATCACGAAACTGTATCAATCGGCCTATGAGGGTGCAGAAGGGCTCGAGGCGCTCCTGGCGGAAGCGGGTCTTCCGGAGGGCCGTCCCGTTCGTCGTGCTTTACGGACCGTCACGACCTGCATTGAACTTCAGCCCGGCGATTATCTGGTATCGCGGGATGCCGAAGAAGATGAAGCGGCGAAGATTGTCAGTGTCGACCGATCGTCGTGGGAGTTTGAGATCGAAACGCCCGACGGTACCGAAGATGCGCCGGCTGTTGAACTGGCTGACCGCTTCGTCCTGACGGGGGCTGATGACTTCCGGATTCGGCGAAAGTTCTTCCGTGAAGAGCTCATGAAGCAGTTCGACACGGAGCCAGCTGAGATCGTGATCGCATTGGCCAAACTGCACGGCGGCCAGATCACGCGCGACGAACTCGAGTGGGAGCTGGTACCAAAGTACTTCACTGCAGCACAGTGGAAGAAGTGGTGGACCAAGGCGCGAACCGCCCTCAAGAAATTCGCCAACGTAACGATCGACCGAAAGTCACCTTACAACATCACTTTTCTCGACAAAGACGTCACGGCCGCCGATCTCCACATGGCCGATCTCAGCAAAGTCTTCGATCCGATCAAAAAATACGAGAAGATCGAAACTTACCTGAAGGAATGCAAGGCACTCGGAGAAGACGTCGAACTGAAAGAGATCGCAACCTGTCACGGTACATTGGTCGAACAGGCAAAAAGGCTCATTAAATCGGGGTCGCTTGATGCCGGACTTGTTAGCATCATAGCACGACGTGTTGGCGAAGTGGCTGGTGTAGAGAACGCGAACGAGCCCGCGTTGGAACTCTTCAAGACGACCGACAAGCTGCGCCAGTTCTTCCTGCGAATCGACGCAGATGAGCTGCATGAGTTGGCATGCGAGACGTTGATTGAGGCCCGTCCGGATGCATGGACGTCAGAGATGCTGAGTCTCTTGCCGTTCTTCCCGCTTTCCGCTTGCGAGCGTGAGTCTAAGCGTCTTCTCGAAGCCGGCCATTCGAAAGAAGAATTCCTTCCCGTTCTTGAGCAGGCTTTTGCGGACCCGGTTCCGAGTTTCGAGGCGCTGCTTTGGTTGTGGAATGGTCCGGAACAGGCAGAAAAGCTCCCTTCAAAGCCGGCGGTTGCCGTGCTGACCAGGTTGTTACGCGCCATGGACGAAGTCCGTCGCAGCGACAGTATCGACCGCGAGCTTGCCAAACGAATAGGCACCCGCGCTCGTGCGGTGCTGGCAGCAAGAAAATACGAGCGATTCAAGGCGTTGCTTGATGACACGGAAATCTCCATGGCCAGTGCGTTGAAAACGCAGATCACGCGCCTGGATAATCTCGGTCGCGCGGTTCGTGAAGACTTGCTCAAGCTCATCAAGGCCGGCTTCCCGGGACTCTCGGTGAAACCGGAAGCGCCGGCTTGGGAACGCGAAGATCTCCTCCTGGTGACACGCGACGGCTACTCCAGAAAACAGGATGAAATTGATCATCACGTCAATGTGAAGATGAAAGACAACGCGAGGGCAATCGGCGAAGCCGCAGAACACGGTGACCTGAGCGAAAACTCCGAGTACAAATTTGCTCTGGAAGAGCGAGATCTGCTTCGCGCACGATTGGCGCAGATGAATGCAGAAATGGCAATCGCCAAGATCATCGATCCGGATGAGGTACCCACCGACCACATCGGCGTCGGTACGCGTGCCGTGTTCCGTCGCATCGACGACGAAGATGTGTTCGAGATGATCATGGTTGGACCATGGGAATCGGACCCCGACCAAAGCAAATACAATTACCGAGCCCCGCTATGCCAGAAAATCCTCGGCGCAAAACGAGGCGAAGTGATTGAGTTTGATTTCAAACGCGCAACGGGGCAGTATGAACTCGTTGAGCTCACCAATGGCCTCGCCGAAAGAGCAGAAAACGAAGCGTGACACCAGTCCGAAACCTGGAAGCACCGACGGATAAGTAATCATGAAAGTTGTTTTCGTTGGACTGCCCCAGTCGGGAAAGTCGACGCTGTTCTCTGCCGTCACCGGTCAACCTTTCGATCCCTATGCGCCGGCAGATGTACGCACAAGCGTCGTCAAGGTGCCGGATGCACGTTTGCTGCGACTGGCAGAGATCTGCAATCCCAAGAAGATCGTTGAAGCAACGATCGAATTCCTTGACATCCCGGGCTGCGTGCCGGGTGATCCTAAGGGGCGCGAAGACTGGAAGAAGATGCTGCCCACGGTCCGGCAGGCAGAGTTGCTCGTCGTCGTCGTTCGAGACTTCGAGAACGCTTCAGTCCCGATGTATAAAGATCGCGTCGATCCCGCCGATGATTTTGCAACGTTCTGGGAAGAACTGATTTTTGCCGACCTCGACGCAGTCACCACGCGCGTGGAGCGCTTGGAAAAAGCGCTCAAGAAACCAACCAAGACGCATGAACAGGAAAAACGCGAACTGGCAGTCTTGGTCAAGTGTCGTGATGCGCTTGAGTCAGAGGCTCCACTTTCGTCCGTCATCTCCAGCGAAGAAGATAAACGCGCGGTTTCGAGCTTTGGATTCCTTTCTCAGAAACCAGTGATCTGCGTTCGAAACGTGTCTGACGATGCCGTGAATGATGCCTCCCCCTTGGCATTGGATCACGTCGCATCAAGCCTGGCTCTGAGTGCGTCCATCGAAGCCGAGATCGGCCAGCTCGAAGCGGATGATCGCAGTGAATTCATGGCGGAGCTTGGAATCGAAGAGCCCGCACGTGACATTCTGATCCAGAACTGCTACGCAAGTTGTGGACTCATTTCATTCTTGACGATGGGGCCCGATGAAGTGCGCGCGTGGCCAGTTCGCCGTGACAGCACCGCTGTCGAGGCGGCTGGGAAGATTCACAGCGATATTGCCCGCGGCTTTATTCGCGCCGAAACGGTTGGCTACCAGGATCTGATTGATAATCAGGATCTCAAAGGAGCCAAAGCTGCAGGGAAAGTCAGGAAGGAAGGCAAGACCTACGTCGTGCAGGATGGCGACATTCTCAACATCCTGACCAGCGCCTGACCGGAAGCAATTCCCTGCAACCGGCCAAGACGAAGGCGGAGTGACTTGAGCGGCCCTTGCCTCGGCCGGGCGTCTTGGAAATCTAACGCTTCGACGCGAGTGCAGTGTCGATGGAAGCTGCCAGCTTCTTGCCGAATGGGTCGATGGCCACAATGCGACCCTTCGAATCAAGCAGATACCAAGTCGGTAACCCCTCGATATTAAACTTCTCCATCAGAGGATAGCGGCCGTTTTTCCCGTCCCATGTGACAATGCCCGGCAACGGCTTCTTTTTCTTGAACCGTTTCACCGTCGCGGCACTGTCGTCACCCGAGATGGAGAGAATCACAAACTGCTCGCCATACTTCTTCGCAGCCTGTTGCAGGTTGGGAAACTCCGCAACGCAAGGTCCACACCACGTCGCCCAGAAATCGACCAGGACGACTTTGTCACGAAGCGAACTGAGTTTGACTTTTTTGCCATCGAGCGTGGTCGCCTCGAAATCCGGCATGACCATTCCCACCTGGAGACTCTTGGCCGAATTCAGCAGGCCAACAGCCCGTTCTTTGGTGGGCTCCGGAACGTCAGCGGAAGCGACAGCTTCAAGACCTTTGATCGCCTCCTTGAGATGACCACGATCCAGGTGAATGCGCGCGGTAAAGAAACCGGTTGCGCCGGCCACCTTGGAAGAACTCATGGATTGTGCGATCTCTTGAAGCGAGCGAAGCCACTGGTCACTGGTGTCAATGTTGTCGAACGACATCTCGGCATCATAGATCATGTCGACCACACGTCGTTCGTCATCAAAGGCCTTGGCAAAACTCAGTAGAAACTTCGGGCTGTCCGGATGCTCAATCTGCAGCGACCAGTAAAAGATCGCCACACTCATCGACTTAGCGTCCGGATCGGTCGCATTTTCGTCATGCACGCGAACCATATCGGCAAACAGGGATGCGCGTGGGTCTTCCTTGGAGGCACGTTGCTGGGCAGTCAATGACCACCAGACCGAGTCGGCCGCTTCAAGCTTGCGTTGCAGAACGGAGAATTGTTCACCAGGCGCCAAGTCCAACGCTAGTCCCGGTGCGACGAAAACCCAACCCAGCAAAACCGCAGCAACGGCATACAGTCCTGAAATGGTTGGATGACATGTCTGGCGTTTGCGGCTCATCTTCGTCCCTTTCGCTGAGTCAGTTCTTATCGACTCTCTTCAAACGACTCAACGGGATCAATTATTCCATCGGATTCCTGTACGTGGATGTCATTCCAGTCCCAGGATTCCTGCACGGGTTCGCTTGACGCTCGACGTTTCTCGGCTGTGGTGACGAGGGGGTCGGTGTCGCCAATGACGACATCGATCAACAACGTTTCCTCTTCCGGAAGGGAAAGTCGGAAAGTGATGAAACTGCCGCAGGCAAAGTCCATGCTGTCGACCAGAATATCTGTCGTTGCCATAGCCCCGGGGCCGTCACCGGTCGAGACACTCGCCAAGGCTATCTGGGCGGCACCGAACTCGCTGCAGGTCTGCAGATAGCGAAAATTGTCCTCTGCTAGCGCGGTGAACAAGAGGCGATCGCTTGTTTCCGGATCATTCAAGTCGGCCTGAGAAACGGAGGGATCTGCATTGCTGAAGAAATCGACTTCGATGTCAGACGTCGATTCGTTGATGAACGTAATGGTAACAGTGGAGGGCTCCGGCGCTGGGGGGACGATGGCGTCGCAGGCTGCCAGGAGAACCAGACTCGATAAACACAAGACACCCAGTATGTTCCTGAACGAGCCGCGATGTTGGCGATTAAGTCGTAGAGTCTGCATCATCAGAAATTCCCTCATCAGCGATATTATCGCTACCTGCATCTCGTGCGCTCATACGCTGCTTCTCATTATCTCGGGAAATCCGAATGGGGTACACCAGCAATCTTTCCGAACTGTTGGCACCAAATTGTCAGCGGCTGAGAACAAAGATGCGTCCGGAAACGGCCTCGCCACCTCGATTAGTAGCCGTGGCGGATTCAATTCTGACATGGAACCCGGAACTTTGCGCCAAACGCTCGAATCGGTCGGCAACGCCGCGGCAAGGGTCGGAAATCCAGGCCTCGCCGTCTTCAGCGAGCAAACCATCAATACACGAGAGCACGGGGTCTTGATTCTTGAGCTCATAGAGAACATCGGAGGCCGTAATCACGGGAAAACGCGGCCATGTCGGCGGGGCATGCCAATCCAGGTGGCGAACCGCGATCGCTACCTTGTTCCGTTCCGCATTCCTGACTGCGAACGCCAGCGAGGCTGGCTCATGATCTGTCGCCGTCACCTCCCATCCCAGACGCGCCGCCAGGATGGAAATCAGGCCCAGCCCGGCGCCAATTTCAAGCATCCGGGCTGCCGGGGCGTGACGCGCGATCATGGTCTGACTTTGTGACGCAACGAAATGGGCGAGCATTTTTGACGCCGGCCAGAGTTCCATACCGTAGGGAGCGACATCATCCTGAATAAAGCGGGCGCCGAAGTCTGCTTCCTCCAGCAGGTCAGCCGCATCCTTCAGACCACTGACCAGTATCTCCTGGCCTTCAACAATGACACGATGCTCGACAACCTCAAGGCCGCGATAGGTTCCGTCGGGGTCGAGTTGATGAGTTGATTGGTCTGGGAATTCACCGCTATCGCGACTATTCGCGCTCATCGACTATAATCCGGGGGATACCTGAAACGTGATGGTACATTGTCTGAATTCCTTGCGGGCAAATGAGCCAGATGCCGCTCATGCCCCATCAAAACGTTGTTGGATTCATGCCCGAACTTCCAGAAGTTGAAACGATCGTCCGCACGCTTCGCCCTGCACTGGTTGGACGGTCGCTCGACCAGGTTCGTCTGAAGCGAAAGGACATTGTCCACGGGGACCCGACGCCGATAGCACAAGTCATTACCAACAAAACCATCAGCGACGTTACGCGACATGCTAAGCGAATCTACCTTGTATTTGAAGGTGACGTGCGGCTGTTGATTCACTTGGGAATGAGTGGACGGGTGACAATCGAACAGCAGGATACGCCGGTGGAAAAGCACACGCATTTTCTGGCGCGGA
>JBMYUM010000060.1:0-5784 GCA_049605375.1 Phycisphaerae bacterium
GGCTGGGGCTCGCGATCGTTAAGCGCTACGCGGACCTGCTCGGTCACCCGCTCGCGCTGTATTCGAAACCAGGTGTGGGAACCATGTTTTCCGTGACCGTGACCTATGGTCAGGAGCAGCAGCTGGCGGCCCGTGAGCTGGTTGACGCACTCGAAAATCCTGCATTCGGAGTGACGCTGCTCTTCGGTGTCAGCGGATCAGGAAAAACGGAGGTGTACATTCGTGCCATGCGCGCGGCACTTGCACAGGGAAAGCAGGCGATCTTCCTCGTTCCCGAAATCGCGCTCACGACGCAACTCATGCAGCGCCTTGCGGCACGATTCGACAACGTCGCACTCATCCATAGCGGCCTTTCCGATATCCAGCGATCTGCAATGTGGGAGGAGATCGCCAGCGGTGAACGAAATGTGATCATCGGTACCCGAAGTGCGGTTTTTGCGCCCTGCCGTCAACTGGGCATCATCATCGTCGATGAAGAGCAGGAGGGGAGCTTCAAGAACCTGCAAACGCCCCGATTCCACGTTCGCGATGTGGCCATTGCCCGAGCGCTGCAGCTGCAGATTCCGGTTGTCCTAGGGTCGGCCACCCCCTCGATTGAAGTATGGCATCGCAGCGATTCGCATCCGAACTACCGGCGTCTGCGCCTTTCACAACGCGTCAAAGGCCTGCCGATGCCGCGTGTGACCACGGTCGATATGCGAAACGAACTCACCGACAAAGAGAAAACGCCCGTCCTTTCCCAGGCGATGCAACGCATGCTTCGAAAGACATACGAAGAAGGAGAGCAGTCCATACTGCTGATCAACCGAAGAGGATTTGCGCAACGACTTCACTGCCCCGGGTGCAGAAGTCGAATTGAGTGCCCCCACTGCCACGCCGGATATGTTGATCACGCCGTCGGCGGATTCGCGATGTGTCACTTCTGTCGGAACCGCATCGAATTACCGACCATCTGTCCCAACATCACATGCGGTCAGCGGCTGATCCGCGTGGGGGCGGGTACGCAGAAAGCCGAAGAGTACATCCAGAGATTATTGCCCGACGCCCGCGTGGCACGCGCTGACAGCGACACCATGACCCGACAGGCGGACTATCAGAAGCTTGTGAGTGACCTCAACAGCCGCGAAGTCGATGTCCTGGTCGGCACGCAGATGATCGCGAAGGGCTTGGATTTTCCGCACGTCTCTTTTGTCGGCGTGTTGCAGGCCGAACCGGCCGCCATGGGGGCTGACTTCCGAGCCCAGGAACGGCTCTTTCAACTGGTGACACAGGTGGCCGGAAGGGCGGGGCGATCCGAAAAGCCCGGGAGCGTGGTGATCCAGACGTCCATGCCGGAGTTGCCGGCCATTCAATATGCCATCCATCATGACTACGAGAACTTCGTCAAGGTGGAACTCGAAACACGCCGAAAGGTCGGTTGGCCGCCCTTCAGCCGCCTTGCGCGTGTGGTTCTTGCCCACCCTCAGGAATCAGCGGCCAAACAGGAGGCCGAACGAATGGTTGGCCAGATAACAGAAATCGCAGCCGGTCTTCCCGACCTTCATGCCGACTGTATTGGCCCATCGCCTTGCGCTGTAACCCGCATTCGCAATCTCTATCGTTACGATTTCATCATTCGATGCCCTGATGTGGGACGACTGCGAACGTTCCTTGCCGAAATCGAGAAGCGAAATGCCCTCCGTTCAAAAGCCAAGTCATTCCAGATTGATGTCGATCCGGTCAGTTTGACCTGACAGCCTGCCACGCCTGCTTCCCTAGATCGCTTTCGATGCAAGTGCAGCGGGTGCCATGCCCAAGCGTAGCGCGGGCATGCTTGCGCCCGGGGCTTGAACCGGCGCCCGGTTACGCTCGAAACAGCTCGGAGGAGTCGCCCAAACGCTACGCTTGGATTGAAACTGCTCTAGCAACGGCTTCGGCCCAAGTCCGGAACAGCTGAAGCTGGGGCAATGTGAAGGGAGCTGTTTCCTAAGTCCACAGCGACCCATTTCGTTTGATCCTCTGCCGGCAATAAAGTGGCCCAGCTGATCTCTTTGCGAGATGGAACGGAAGCACGCAAAAGCAGCTCGAAAGTCCATTGCCCTTGGCCGTCCGTCCCGAACCAGGCAATACCATGAATAGCCGGCCGAGGCCCCTGAAGGTCGTAGCGGTCCGGGACCAGCCCATCGCACCACAGGCTGCGGAGCTGTTTGTCCGCCATGCCCCAGAATTCGCGGCAAAGCCTATATTCGAGATGATCCCAGTATTCGGCTTCCGTCATGTTTACCGTAACGTCGCTTTTGTTCCTGACTATGCCTCGCCGTTCTGCCCTGATTCAAGAAACGCACTCGGGTGATGATCCGACCCACACAGGAATTCCTGGTCACGCTTTCCCCATCGATAACAACATCCTAGACCGCTTTCGATTCAAGCGTAGCGCGGGCATGCTTGCGCCCATGGCTTGACACAACTCCAGACTCACCATAACGAGCGTGGAGGGTTTATGGTTATGGATACCGAAGAGAAGGAGCTGAGTTATGGCCAGGAAAGTCGTCGGATTTGTGGTTGTTCTCGTCGTTGTTGTCGGTCTGCGTTTGATGCAGCACTCAGGAGATTCGAGCGAGGTGCGCGAGCAGTTCCGGGAATTCGTAGCAGAGCTGCCATCGTACGAGACACGTTCGGAGTACCTTGATCAAATCCTCGACATGTCACACGAAGTCGCGTTTACCGAAGCCTATTCGGCGGGTACGCGGCGTCGAGGTGCTGAAATCGACGGACACAAGTACCTCGAAGTGCTCATGCGTGAAATGATCGACCACTGCCAGTCGGATGAAGAGCATGATCTCATTCCCGAAATTCAGTCGCTTCGCGAATCCATCGAAGTGGTGGAGTAGCGGAATCTCGAATGCCTGACAGCGCGTTGAAGAAGTACTTTGCGTCCGGGAGCGAAAGCACCGCTACAGAGCCAAGTGACTCTTTCGACGGGCTGCTAAGGGGGAGACGCGCACAAAAAAACCGCCTCGGTGCTAAACCGAAGCGGTTTCTTTTTTGCAGAGAAACGTGCGTCGCCGAATCCATTCAGCAGACGCTGGTGGGCAGCGTATAGCCGCCGTCGATCAAATCAAACGTGTTCAATTAGAACCGGATGGCCCACATGAGCTTCATGCCGAAGTTTTCCTTTTCGTCGCGACCGTCAAGGCCGATGTCGACGGCAAACTTCAAGCTCTGATCGTCCGACAGCTGGTGATTGAGACCAAGCTGCAGGATGTGGTCGTTTGCGACACCGTAGCTGTCATTGCTGCGGTGCAGGTAGTTCATGGCAGCAACCGTCTGGTCGTCGATCTGGTAGTCAACGCCGGCACCAAGGCCCCACTGGAAGTGGCGACGATCGTATTCGTTGTGGCCGTCCCAAAGGCCGCGACCCCAGCCGCCGCCCCAACCGCTGCGACCCCAGTCGTTGCTGTAACGACCGGTGTTACGACCGCGGCGATCTTCGTCGCCCCAGCTGCCGTTGGCGGTTTCTGCGTAACCGAAGAGATGACCGCGAAGGTTCTCAACGAGCGTCTTCGTGAAGTTGAAGTTGAAGCGAGCGTCAACGCCTTCCGAACCTTCACCGGTCGGAATACGCATGTTGCTCCAGAACGCGAACGCAGGAAGCGTGTCGGTTTCTTCCAGGAACTGGTTGAAGAGGATGAACTCAAGTTCACCAACGCCCTGGCCACCACCGTCGCCAAGGTTCATCGGAAGAACACGAAGTTCGACGAACATCATGTCCGTAATACCATACTTCAAGCTGGTTGCGATGTAGTAATCATCATCGCCGCCACCGCCGGTTGCCCAGCCAGTCTCAACTTCATACTCCCACTGGCCCTGAGCAACGTCGCTGTTCGCTTCACGAACATTGAAGAAGTCGTTGATGCCGAGGTAGTTACCGGTGTACGTGACCGTTGTTTCTTCGGTCACTTCCTCCGACATAACTTCCTCTTCCATGGCCTCTTCCTCTTCTTCAATCAAAGAAGCGGTCGAGAGGGAAAGTGAATAGGGCGAAGTCGACTGATATCCGTTCGTTGGCTCCGCACCGACTACCTGGCTCGACGACATCAGTGAAATCAGCAACCCGAGGCTGAAGATAGAGGCCGTCGCCCCAAAAAGGCGATTTCGATCCGTCATAATTTAAGACTCCTTAACTACCAACCCATGAATGGGGGAATATCGCTTACGACATACATCGGTTCGTATACCTGCTGAGCAACACCTGTCAATCAAGCAGAATGCCCGATTCTCTTCGGGAAACCGTTCACGACAAGCGCAATTTCCGCTATCCTCCCGCTCGCTTGAAGCGCTGCATCGACAATCGGCGCAACCCAGGGCACCCAAATTGCCCAAGTTTTCAATATTGATATTGTCCAATTTGGCAGGATTATCAGGTTTACTGCTCTGGGCTCAAAAAACGAGCAAGAGTTCCTCAAAAAAATCCTGCAAAAACCAGCCGCGAAGAAAGGGTCGTAAGAAATGACACTCGCAAGACGCATTGCACAATGGGTCAACAACCTCAAGTACGAAGATCTGCCGGAAAAGACCGTGCACGAAGTGAAGCGGCGCGTCATTGATTCCATCGCAACCACGCTCGGTGCCTATCACGCCAAACCCGCACAAATCGCAAGGGCCAAGGCGCAAGCCGTCAATGATCCCGCACCAAGTGCCAATGTGTGGGGAACGAAGCACCGAACCACCCCCGACCTCGCCGCATTCGCAAACGGCGCCATGGTCAGATACCTCGATTACAACGACACCTACCTGAGCCTCGAGCCGGCGCACCCCTCCGACAACCTCTCGGCGGCCGTCGCCGTCGCGCAGACCGCAGGAAAAACCGGCAAAGACATGATCCTCGCAGCCGTCATCGGCTACGAAATCCAATGCCGCTTCTGTGACGCCGCAAGCCTTCGCGCCGGTGGCTGGGACCACGTAACCTATGGAGCCATCTCCTCGGCACTCCTGTCAGGTAAGCTCTGGGGTCTCGATGAAGATCAGCTTGAACATACGCAGGGGTTGGCGGGTGTATGCAACATCACCACGCGACAGACGCGAACAGGACAGATTTCCGACTGGAAAGCATGTGCCTTCGCCAACGCCGCCAGAAACGGCGTCTTTGCGGCCGACCTCGCTCGTCGAGGCCTCACCGGTCCACACGAGATCTACGAAGGACCAAAAGGGCTGATGAACCAGCTCAATATCCACGGCCTGAAAGACACCGTGCTCGGAAGCGATGGCGATTTCATGATCGACAAGACCTACATCAAGTTCTGGCCGGCCGAATACCACTCGCAGTCCGCCATCGATGCCTGCCTGCAGCTTCGACCCCAGCTTGAAGGCAAGACGATCGACAACATCCACATCGGAAGTTTCGAAGCCGCGGTCAGCATCATTGGTTCTGAACCGGAAAAGCTGCGCCCGACCTCGCGTGAAACCGCTGATCACAGCATGTTCTACTGCTGTGCCGCAGCACTCACCGACGGCGATGTCACGCTGGATACCTTCAAGGATGAGCGCCTGACAGACAAGGTTCTGCTCGACCTGATCGACAAGACCAAGATCGTCGAAGACGCGGAAATGAACAAAGGCTACCCCAAGGGCATTCCCAACGACATCACCATCACCTGCACCGATGGAACCAAGGTCAACAAACGTGTCGACTTCCCACGTGGCCATGCTGAAAACCCCATGACCGACGACGAAGTCATCGCCAAGTTCAACCGAATGGCGGATGGTGTGGTTTCGGAAGCCACCGCCAAGCAGATTCTCGAGCAC